>NZ_SLUN01000032.1 GCF_004340685.1 Hydrogenispora ethanolica
TTAAGCCCCTCTGCGCCAATGGTACTTGTCGGGTAACCGGCCGGGAGAGTAGGTCTTCGCCAGGAGCGATTTTTTCAAACCAAAAGACTTCGGAGTTTCTCCGAAGTCTTTTGGCGTTTAGGCTGCCTGTAGATTAGGAAGTGATCGTCAAAAAGTTCCCCTTGACGTCCCTTGGTTGGTATGGCATGATTAAGTGGATGACGAACGTTTGTTCGGAAGCTGCACCCTGAAAAGTATGACGAGAAATGATCCCAGTAGATAAATTCCTTTCATTCAACAATAGAGCTGAAGCAGGAGGAATCATGGAGCGGAAGATTCTTCATATCGATATGGATGCCTTTTTTGCCGCAGTCGAGCAACGCGACAACCCCGCTTTACGGGGGCAACCGGTGATTGTCGGGGGTGATCCCAATGCTCGGGGGGTGGTCTCGACCTGTTCATACGAGGCCCGCAAGTTCGGGGTCCATTCGGCAATGCCGCTCCGGGAAGCATATCGCCGTTGCCCGAAGGGCATTTTCCTTCCGGTACGGGGGGCTCGCTATGCCCAGGCTTCGCGCCAGATCATGACGATCCTCTCTGATTTTACACCGGTCATCGAACCGCTTTCGCTGGATGAGGCTTTCCTCGATTTAACGGGTTCGGAACGGATCTTTGGACCGGTCGAGGAGATCGGGCGCCGGATCGTAGCGCGGATCGGTACCGAGGTCGGATTACCGGCTTCGGTGGGCATCGCACCGAATAAGTTTTTGGCCAAATTGGCCTCGGATCTCCGAAAACCTCAAGGGTTTGTAGTGATTAGCGCCGAAAACCTGCGCGAGATTTTGGCGGATTTGCCGGTGAGCAAGTTGTGGGGAGTCGGGCCTAAAACAGAGGAACAGTTGCTGGCGATGGGTATCCGGACCATCGGCGCGTTGCAGCGGTTCGATCCTTTAAAGCTGGTGGAACGGTTCGGGGAGCTGGGGAGCCATTTGTATCAATTGGCCCACGGCCATGACGAGCGGCCGGTGCTGACGGAGGAAGAGACAAAGAGCGTCGGACACGAGGTTACGTTCCAGAATGATACGGACGATCGAGGCTTTTTGGCCGGAGTCCTGCTCTGGCTCAGTGATCAGGTGGCCCGCAGATTGCGGCGGCACGGCCTAAAAGGGCGAACCATTACAGTGAAGATTCGCGACCTGGACTTTAAAACCTTTTCGAAACGGCTCACGCTGCCGACGGCGACCGATTTTGAGGAAACGATCTACCGGGAGGGCTTCAAGCTCGCTCAACAATTAAATTGGGGCTCGCGTCAGGTGCGCTTGATCGGAATTAGCGTCAGCGGATTCAATGAATCCGGTTCCAGGCAGTTAAATTTGTTTGAGACGGAGGAGAAGCAGGAGGCCCCTGCGGAGCTCGACCGTTTGCATCAGGCGATCGATAGCTTGCGGGACCGCTATGGCGAAGCCATCGTTACGAAGGGTACCATCCTGCAGATCCAGGAGAAAGTCCGCGGCCGGCGGGACTTGGATGATCATCAATGAGCTATATAAGTTGAATTAAATTTCTAATGATGCATCATGTCCCGTAAGCCTTCCATGATGGATAAATTAAGGAATTTATTTCATCCTGTATAGCCATTTCTCGGAATGAAACGGGGCTTATTAAGGCGAAAACGGCAGGAGACCCGCTCCTCAGGACGCAGGAAGGCATGCTCTTTTCCCACGAGGGCCCTCATTCGGGTCGCACCTATCAGGAGGTCGAGGCGGACTAAATATCCCAAATAGTCGAGGTTCAGCACCTCTGCGGAGATTCCGGACCGAGACTCCGTCTCCAGAACGATCTCTTCCGGCCGTACCACCAGCCAATAGTCCCCGGGTGTACACTTTTGCCCCGGGGGTTCGGGGGTGTACTCGAAATGGGCCAAACGGGTGTCTTCGAAAGCGATGGCAAGCTTTGCGCCCGGATCCATCGTGACCCGGACGGGGAGCAAGTTCGCTTCCCCGAAAAAGCTGGCGACGAACGAATCCACGGGTTCCTCATAAATGGTCCGGGGATCGGCGATCTGCACCACCCGGCCATTTTTCATCACTGCTAAACGGTCCGAGAGGGCGAGGGCCTCCTCTTGCTGATGACTGACGAAGATGAAGGTTGCGCCGAGCTCTTTCTGCCACTGTTTTAATTCTCCGGCCAGTTGTTGGCGGAGTAAAAAATCGAGCGAGGAAAACGGCTCATCCAAAAGCAGCAGAAAGGGGCGGGGCGCAAGGGAACGGGCCAGAGCGACCCTCTGGCGCTCGCCGCCGGAGAGCCGGTCAATTTTACGGGAAGCGAGTTCTTCCAGGTGAAAGAGGGCTAGGAGTTCACTCACCCGCTTCCGGCGTTCCTTGCCCGGAAGCCGTTGGACTTTGAGACCGTACTCGATATTTTGATAGACTGAAAGATGCGGGAATAAGGCATAATCCTGAAAAACCATGCCGATGCGGCGCCGCGACGGAGGGAGCTTCGTGATATCTTCGCCGCCGAGAATGATGCGTCCGCTGTCCGGCCGCTCCAGTCCGCTAATCAAGCGCAATAAGGTAGTTTTCCCGCAACCGCTCGGGCCGACCAGCGCGAAAAATTCATCCTGCGCCACCCCAAGTTCAGCCTGGAGTCGGAATTCAGGATATTTTTTTTGGACCGCCATCTGGAGCAGTATCTCGTTCAAACGATCTCCCCCTGTTAAACACATCGAAAAGAACTTTGGAAAATCGCGATGCTTTAACGCGTTTTCCAAAATTGACATTCAGCCAACCATCGGATTAATTTCCCATGCCCGACGGATTTCGAACCTGTCCCTGGATCCCAAGGTATAATAAGAGCGAAAAGAGAATGAACAACGTTCCCAGGGCGGTCGCGGCCGGGAAATGATAATGGCCGATCAAGCGGTAGATGGCTACCGGCAAGGTAACTACCTCGCCTTTTCCCAATACCAGGACAGCCGAGAGATCTCCGAGAGAGATGGCTGCGGCATAGCTGAATCCGGTCTGCAGCGGTTTCAGCATCAGCGGCATCTCGATCCGGCAGAAGGTTTCGACTTCCCCGGCCCCGAGAACCGCCGAAGCCTCGGTCAGAGAGCGGCTCATTTCGCGGCGGGCGGTCCGCAGCACCGAATAGACGAGTGGGAAAGCGAGAAAGATTTGCGCCCAGATCACCAGGATCCATCCTGGAAGCAGCCTGCCTACCCAACCCGCCAACCCGGTGGAAAAAGTCAAAAAAGAGAATCCCAGCGGGAGTTGGCAGAGCAGGTCCAACCAGCCCCAGGGCTCTTCTCGCCGAAACCAGGCCACCAGGTAAGCAAAAGCAACTGTGGAGAAGGCAGCGATGAAAGCAATCGATAGGCTGGACCCGAGAACCTGGGCGAAGCTTTTGCCAATCGCAAAGGTAAAGCCGGTTCCCATCAGGGAGGCATAGTTGATGAAGGTAAAAGCGGACCCGGACTGCGTTTGAAAGGAACGGGCGATTACCGCAATCAATGGACTCATGAAGAAGAGCGTGATGGTTGCCAGGTAAGTCAGGAAAAGAACCGTAGCCAGCGGCTGGCGCCGGAAGCTTAGAGCGGGCCGCTCCGCTTGAAAGTTTGAATAGGCCGCCGCTGACCGGGCGAGCATTCCCTGAATCAGAAGCACCCCGGCCAACAGCAGCATTTGCAGCGCAGCGATGGTTGCCGCACCGCTCAAATTCAGCTTGCTATTAAACTCAATATAAATGAGCACCTCAAAGGTCTTATAAAGATAGCCTCCGAGAATTAAGACTACTGTAAAACTGAGAAAGGAATAGAGAAAGACCATGGTAAAGAGATAGGCCGCCGTGGGCCGCAGTAACGGCCAGACGACACGCAGCCACGTCTCCAACGCTCCGGCTCCATGCAACTGGGAGGCCTCGCTCAAGCGCGGATCGATCTTTTCCCAGCGCTCACCGAGCAAACGCAGGCAGAAGGCGAAATTATAAAAAACGTTGGCCAAGACGATTCCCCAAAAACTATAGAGGTAGTTCATCTCCCAATGGGCCTCAGGAAACAGCCCTGCTAACCACTGGGAGAAGACCCCGTTTTTGCCGTAAAAGATCACCAGGCCCAGCACGACCAGGATGCCGGGCAGCATGAAGGGAATCGCCAGCCAACTGCGGAGCAACCGTTTGCCCGGGAAATCGTAGCGGCCAAAGAAGTAGGCGCCCGGTAACGCGATGACTAGGCTGAAAGCGGCGCTGAGCAAAGCTTCGCTAAGTGAAAAAAGCAGGGTGTTCCGGAAAACTCCCGACCGGATGAATTGCCAAAGGCTGGCCCAGGCGTCAGCTCCCCAAAAAGCCTGGGCCAGTACGAAGAAGACCGGCAAATAAAAACAGCCGCCCATAATAATCAACAGGATGAGATCGCGCCGGAATTTTCTCATGGCAGGTTCGATATTTCCATTCTACTGATTAATGGCTTTCTCCCACTGGTCGAGCCAGCGTTGGAGGTTGGCCTCCACCTTCGCCTGGGGCAGGTTCAATACCCGGTCGGCCTTGGCGGCGATCCGGAAACTGGCCGGCAACGGCACGTCGGAACGGATGGGATACATGAACTGTTGTTCCGGAAGGGCCGCTTGAAAGTCGGGATCCAGGATGTAATCCACTAAAAGCGTGGCTTCCCGGGTATGTTTGCTGCCCTTGACAATGCCCATTCCCTCAATCTGGGCGTAGGCGGCTCCGTCCAGGACCAGAGCCTGATATTTTTCGGTTTTTTCACTGATAAGATGATAAACCGGACTGGTCCCATAGGAGAGGACGATGGGCGCTTCCCCGTTGGTGTACATTCCATAGGCCTCATCCCAACCCGGGGTGATCGCCAGAATATTTTTGCGGAGACTCTTCCAATATTCCAAATACCCTTTTTCGCCGTATAAGGCGATGGTCGTCAGGAGAAAAACTTGTCCCGGCGAAGAAGTCAGCGGGTTTTCGATGATGATCTTCCCTTTGTAAGCCGGATCCAGCAGGTCCTTATGAGTTCTGGGAACCTGTTTCAAGGCTTCCCGGTTGAAATTGAAAACAATAAAACCGTAATCGTAAGGGATCAACCGGAAATGGCGATCGAAGATCAGTTCTTTTTTGATGTGATTGACCGCCTTGGGACGGTAGGGGCTGAATAGATTATATTTGCCGGCCTTGGCGGCATAGTTATTATCCAGGCCGATCACCAGGTCGGCTTGGGGAGAACTTTTCTCCTGGAGCAATTGATTGAAGAGCGGCCCCGTGTCCGAGAAAGAGCGGAAGTTCACTGTGAGATGGTATTTCTCCGCGAAATGGCTTTTGATCTTTTCGATCAAGGGCACCGGAAAGCTGGAATACGTGTACACCGTCAGGGCTTGAGGAGCACTGACGCAGACTCCGGCGAGCGCAATCAAAAGTCCCACCGGAATCAGGAGACGAAGCAATTTTTTGATCATGATGGCATCCTCCTCGAATTTTTCAAGTGGGCTCCCAAACAAAACCCCCCTTTGAAAAAGGGGGGTCATCGCGTTGATTCCGAATTCTCCCTCCGCCGGCATTACCCGGGTCAGGTTCATAGGGTATGATCTCAGCCCCAAGTTCAGGAGCACCCCTTTAGGTTAAAAAATATTTTAGCATATTTCACCATTGAAGTCAAACTTTTCAGGAGAACCCCGGCTGATTTTTGGCGAAAGAAAGCATATCTCGACTGCTTCTAGGCACCCTACTATAACAGATAAGCGGAGATGGAGGAGCTTTTGGTGGTAACGAAACAACTACGAATCATCCTGGGTCTGCTGGTATTGCTCAGTCTGCCGGTTGGCGCGGTCGGTTCAACCGCCGATTCCTGGCACATCCGAATCAATATCCCGGAATACCGGCTCTATTTGTATCACGGGACTGAATTGTATCGCAGTTTCTATGTGGCGGTAGGGAAATCGGATTCACCCTCGCCCATCGGCAGTTTTTGGGTAATCAACAAAGTGCTCAACCCCACTTGGTATCCGAGCAAGCGGCAGCCGGTACCGCCCGGTCCGAACAACCCGCTGGGCAAATACTGGTTGGGATTGAACCGGCCCGGCTACGGAATTCACGGCAACAACGCCGAATGGTCCATTGGAAGCCCGGTCTCCCAGGGGTGTTTCCGGATGTATAATCACGATATTGAAGTCCTTTTCAACTTGGTACTGCCGGGAACCCCGGTGGAGATTGAATATCGGACCGTCGTAGGGGAGATGGACGAGGAACATCGCGTTTGGCTGACCCTTTTTCCCGACATCTATCGAATAGATCCTCCCGGCCGGGTGGAACAGGTGATCTCCGCTTTAAACTGGGAGGGCGAACCGCATTGGAAGTCGTTGGATGAACTCTTGAAGCATAAGCGGCCGACAGCCATCGAGGTGCCCCGGTTGATCCGCCTGGATGGGGATCTACTGGGGAACGACGGTTTCTATTGGAATCAGGAGTTCTATAGCAATGGTCTGCCAGCGACGGTTCCGGCGAGCGATTTTCCGGGGTATCAGCCTTTGAAAGCCTTGGCGGACTTCGAAGCAGGCCAATGGAAGCTGATCTGGTATCCGGAACATGATACGTTGGAGGTTTACCGCTTCAAAGTCTTGCTCAACGGCAAAATAATCGCCGGAGCCGCCGGAAGGAAGACCGCCGATCGGTTGGAGTTGAACCGCCGGCTCATCGGGCCGGCGCTCAATCTGGAGCCGGAATCCATTCCGGCGCAGAACGGACAGAGCGGAACGACTGGCTCAGTTGCGAATTTCGATTGGATCCCGCTCGATGTTTTGACCTCGACCAAGCGAGGATTGCGTTATGATTGGGATGAAACTACCTGGACGCTACGTCTAAAAACAGAGACTAAGCCGAATTAGCTCGCAAGCCGATTATTCTTTAATTTTGGGACCGGTGTTAACCTGCCATCGGTTCGCTCTCAGATTCCGAAAAATACCGTTTTGGAGTGGGGATGCGTTTCTTCTTGCGTTCGACGGAAAAAGCCCGCTCCCAAATTGATTTGGCGATTTTCGCCCCAAAGCCGGAGGCGGATAACAGTGCCCGGAGTGTACCAGATCGCCTGCCGCGCCAGATGACCGAGGCTGACCGCCATCCCGTATTTTTCCGGTTGATCACGCAAAGCATTGTCGGACCAAAGCGCTTGGTTCTCCTGAGGCTCGCCGTAGTCTGCGACGAGATACCGCAGTAATTTTTGATAATCTTGGAAACAACCGTTTAAATTGCGATTGCGGGGAGGAATGATGTAACCGGCCTGATAAAGCTGGTTCCGGTCAAACTGATAAATCAGATAGCAATTAAGCCCGGCTACCCGGGTCCGGTAGAAGAGGGATTGGTCGTCACGGAACTCCAGCTCGGCTCGTTCCTGCTGCGCAACCTGCTTCATAGAGCCGCCCCACCGGTTGCCGCGAAAATCAGAGGCTTTCCCGGACGCCGCCGAACCGATGATCAATCCGCAGAGCAAAATTCCCCAAAACCAAGATTTACGCCCCATTTTAAATCCCCTTCATGCCTAAATTTACTTCGCAGATAGGATTATTGTATGTCCGGCACTCCGGTCGTATTATGAAAAAGACTGGCAGATATGGCGCGCGATCTCAGGAGCGAGCGGAAGCCGGTGGATTTGGCTTGAGAGAGTTTATTTCGGTAACATTACGATGGTAGCGAGCCCCATCGGATCATTTTTCGCTGCCGAAACAGCTGGACCGCTTGATTCGGAAATCATAACGGACGTTTCTTTTAGCCATGGCTTGGTGGAGAACGGACAAAATTTGTTGCATTTTAACGTATTGGCAGGAAATTTTTAAAAAAACCGATACAAGGCAGGATTTTTGAGCCGGGATGCGAAAAAACGATGACGGGAGGTAGATGGGATGCAGCGGCAGTGGCGGAAGTGGGTGTTACCGGATTGGTCGAGCGCCTGGCGCGGATTGCTGATGAACCGCGGGCTCCATTTCCGGTTGGCGCTCTCTTTTACCATTGTGTCGCTCGTCCCTTTATTGGCGCTCGGGATCTTTTCATATTACCAATCGGCCCGTACGATCCAGGAGATCGTCAGCCGTTACACCATGGATATCACCCGGGAGATTAATATCAATATTTTTCTCAATTTTAAAAACATCGACGACATCAGCAAAGTGCTGCTCAACAACGCCTCGGTCAAGGAGATCCTGGCGAAGACGGAGCCGGCTGCTTCCCAGGATTATGAATCCGACAACCCGAGAGTCGCCGCGATTCTCAAAAGCATTAAATTCAGCAATGACTATATTACCAGCCTCTATATATTATCGGCCCGGAGCAACCATATCTTCGCCGCCGGCGATGTCACCGGGGTTTACGGTATCCGGTATCTAACCGACGATTATCAAGCCCATTACAAAACGAGTGATTTGTACCGGGAGACTTTAACCGAATACAACAACTACAAGTGGTGGCCGCCCCGGCCCGTCTTGGGGCAGAACGTTTTCATCCTTACTCGCAAGTTGTACGACGCGGACCTGAATGTGCTGGGTGTTCTGGTAGTCCATATCCAGAAAAATATCTTAAACAACATTTCCCAGCGCCTGAATCATTCTAAAAATACGGGACTGTATCTGTTTGATCAACAAAGCCGGCTCATCTTTCAACCCGACCACTCGTATAACGGACTGGATACGGTGCGGCCGGAGATCGCCCGCGGCATCGACCGGAACGAAAATGGCAGTTTCATCGTCCGGCAAGGCGCTACCCCGTTGTTTGTGGTTTATAACACCTTCTTTGTGACCGGTTGGAAACTGGTGGCATTGACGCCGTACCGGCAGTTGATCGCCGAGGCCAGCATGATCCGCAACGTCACGCTGCTGATCATCCTGATCTGCTTGCTGCTGGTGGTCGTGCTGTCTTTCTTTATCGCCAAGGGGATTCTCAATCCGGTTCACAAATTGAGCGGACTGATGAAGCAAGGAGCCACCGGGGATATGTCAGTGCGCTTTAAGGTTCGCTATCAGGATGAAATCGGCGAATTGGGCGAGTCTTTCAACCGGATGATGGCGCACATTCAAAAGCTCCTGCAAATGTTGGAACTGGAGCAAAAGAAAAAGGCGGAGGCGGAAATTAAGGCGTTGGAAGCTCATATCAACCCACATTTTCTATACAATACGCTGGCGTCGATGTATTGGATGGCCATGGCCGCCGGGAACCATCCGATCGGACGGATGGCGGCGGCCCTTTCCAACTTCTTCCGGCTGGGGCTGAACAAAGGGAAAGAGTTTACGACGGTTGAAAAAGAAGTGGACCATGTCCGGAATTATCTGGACATTCAAAAGCTGCGCTTTCAGGAACAGTTCGATTATGAAGTGGCGGTGGCGGAAGGGATCGGTTCGTTGCCGACCATCAAACTACTGCTCCAGCCGTTGGTCGAGAACTCGTTGATTCATGGGATCGAAAAAGCGAAGCGGCGGGGCTTGATCCGGATCCAGGTTTTTCTCAGGGAAGAACGGATTATCTTCCAGGTAACCGATAATGGGGCTGGGATACCGGAAACGGAATTGAGCCCGGAAGGTCTGGAGCGCCTGATCAACGGAGGTTACGGCCTCAAAAACGTCCGGGAAAGACTGCGGCTTTATTTCAATAACGACTTTACACTGAAATGCGTCAGCATCCCGGATTCGGAAACTACGTTTGAGATTGGCATCCCAATCATTCAAGGCGCGGAGGGCGAAGGGAATGTTTAAAATACTGATCGTCGACGATGAGGCATTGATCCGGAACGGCATCGCGCAGGCGGTTCCCTGGCGCGAACTGGCGATCGACGAGGTGCGCACCGCCGCCGGCGGGGCCGAGGCGCTGGCGCTAATGGACAGCTGGCGGCCGGATGTGGTATTGACCGATATCCGCATGCCCGGCCTGGACGGACTGGAACTTTTGGACCGCGTCAGACAACTGAACCCCGAGGCCAAGGTCGTTATCCTGAGCGGTTTCGATGATTTCGCTTATGCCCAAGCCGCCTTGAAACTAGGGGCTTTCGATTATCTTCTGAAGACCAGCGACATCCATGATCTGGTGGAAGTCCTCGGTCGGGCGCTAGCCGCACTCCGGAGCGACCGGGAAAAGCAGCGGCGCTTGGAGCTGGCAACGCCTTTACTCCGCGAGCGTTATCTGAACCGGTTGCTCTACGGTGGCCATCCTCCGGCTGAATTCCATGAAGGGTTGCGACTGCTGGGGCCCGGATTTGGAACCGCATCTTTTTTGATCGCCTTGGCGGAGCTCCGGAGCCCGGAGGTGGCGGCAATGTCCGATGAGGACCGGGAATTCGGCAAAGTCCTGGTCATGGAAGTCGTGGAAGAGCTCCTGGGCGATGGGGGCAGCGGCTTTGAAGGCCGGGACGATGAGCTGATCGTGCTCGGAATGAATCAAGCGGGCCTCCCGGAAGCGGCGTTCCGGGAGGAGTTCGGCCGGTGCTGCCAGCAGCTGCTAGAAGCGGTCGCCGCGCGGTTCGGGTTGCGCCTGAGCATCGGCATCAGTCTCCCTAATCCCGACTGGCAGACGATTCGGCAAAGCTATCACCAGGCCAAGCAGGCCTTGGAATGTACCGGGCTGGCCGCCGGCAAGATAGCCTGGTTCGAAGCGGCGGCAAATCGCTGCGCCGCGCCTACCCGGCCGATCTCTTCCGGACAGGAGAAGGTTCTCCTTGCCGCGTTGCGGGTGGGAGACCGCGCCGCGGTCCTGGAGTCGGTGCAGACGATCATAGGCGGAATCGCTCAATGGCCTCCAATCCGTCTCCCGCAACTGCGCCAAACGGGGATCGAGCTCTTCAGCATCGCGTTGCGGGTGCTGCCGGAGTTTGAGATCGATGCGGCGGAGTTATACGGCAAGGATTTTTTATATTTCGAGGAAATGCAGAGGATCGGAAGTCTGGAACAATTGCGGCAGTGGCTGTTCGCCAAACTGACGCTCTTGGCCGATTATATCCGGGATCACAAGATTCTCAAGCATAAACAGGTGGTGGAGGAAGCCCGCTCCTATATGGCGGAGCATTATCACGAGCCGTTGACCCTGAACCGGCTGGCCGGGGTGGTCCATATGAGTCCCAACTATTTCAGCAGTGTTTTCAGTAATGAGCTCGGCCAAAGCTTCCTGGAATATCTGACCGAGCTCCGGGTGGAAAAAGCCAAACAACGGCTGGGCGATCCGGATGCCAAGGCATTTGAGGTCGGAGCCGGGGTCGGGTATGAGAATCCTCAGTATTTCAGCAAGATCTTCAAAAAATACACCGGGATGACCCCGACCGAGTACCGGGAGGCCTTGCGCCGGGAGCGCTGCCGTTTTCCGGAAGAATGAACAACCTTTCCGTAGGAATATTGCTTCAGGAACATCGATCATTGCCGCTATAATGAGGTGGCAATGATTTTTTTTAAAGGAGTGAGTGAGATGTCCTACGAGGTATTGATAGTGGGCGGCGGCATCTCCGGAGCCTTGGCCGCGACGGCCGCGGCCCGGCTCGGCGTCAGAACGTTAGTGGTCGAACAGTACGGCTTCCTGGGCGGAATGTTGACCGCGGCCGGCGTCGGGCCGATGATGACTTTTCACGCCGGAAACAAGCAGGTGATTCAAGGGCTGGCCGCTGAGCTGGTCGAGCGGTTGGTCAGCCGGGGAAAATCACCGGGGCATCTCGTGGATACCACCGGATACACCGATTCGGTGACGCCTTTCGACGCCGAGGCGCTCAAACATGAGCTGGAAATGATGGTACTGGAGAGCGGGGCCGAGCTGTTGTACCATACCATGCTGGCCGGGGCGACGGTGGCGGAGAGTGCGATTCAAGAAATAACCGTCTGTAATAAAGCCGGGTTGAGCCGACTGACAGCCCAAGTGTATATCGACGCCACCGGCGATGCCGATCTTTCGGCCTGGGCGGGGGTAGGGTTCGACAAAGGCCGGGCGGGAGACGGTCTCTCCCAGCCGATGACCATGAACCTGAAACTGCGCAACGTCGATATTCCGGCGGTGCGCGATTTCATCAAGGCCCATCCCGACGAGTTTCCGAGACTCCGGGGGGAGACAGCGCTGATCGAGCGGGCGCCGCGCCTCTCCATCGGCGGTTTTGTAAAAACCTTGCAAGCCGCCCGCGACCGGGGTGAGATCACGTTCGAGCGGGAGGATCTGCTGTTTTTTGAAACCAATCTGCCGGGTGAAGTAATCGTCAATACTGCCCGCATCCTGGGCTGCGACGGGACCGATCCCTGGAGTTTATCCCAGGCCGAAATTGAGGGGAGGAGGCAGATCCGGGAACTAGCCGTCTTTTTGAAGACCCGGGTGCCGGGTTTCGCGAACGCCGAGATCGTCGGTTCCGGTCCGGCGATCGGGGTCCGGGGTTCGCGGCAGATTCGGGGCTTGTATACGTTGACCCGGCAAGATGTATTGGAGTGCCGGCCGTTCCCGGATGTGGTGGCCCATTCCGGCTATCCGCTGGATATTCATAGCCCGGATGGGGCGGGGACCGTTTCCACCCACCTGCCTTGGGGCGCTTATTACGGTATCCCTTACCGGTGCCTGCTCAATGCACAGACTGTCAATTTAATCACGGTTGGGCGTTGCATTTCAGCGACCTTCGAGGCCCAGGCGGCGATCCGGACTACCCCGACGGCCGGGGCCATCGGTCATGCCGGGGGGGTGGCGGCGGCGCTGGCAGTCGGGCAAGGCTGCCGGCCGGCCGATCTTCCCGTGGCTTCGCTCCAGGCCGCGCTGGAGTCGCAGGGTGCTTTCATCGAACGGTAATTTTTCGTAAGAATGTGCACGTTTTCCGGAAGAACGTTGCTTCGGTTTCCGGGCGGATCCCTTTATAATCAGGACAGAAAACCTGTTTCGGCAGGATAAAAAGAGCAAAGGGGGAGTATTCAGTTGAAAAAGCTACGTTTCACATTGATTTTGCTGAGTTTGACGTTTTGCCTGATCGGCGCGGCTACGGCGGGGTTGGCCGCCTCCAAGCCGGTCAACCTGAAGATGGTGATCTGGGGCGCTCCCAAGCATATCGACATGTACAACAAACTGCTGGAATCCTACAAAAAGACCCATCCCCATATTGCGGTGGAGATCATCATCGCGCCTTACGGCGAATTCACCGAGAAAGTCACCTCGATGATTGCCAGCGGCAATCCGCCCGACATCACCTGGTGGTCGGAGGACAGCCTGACCTACTTCGCGGACAAGGGGTATTTCGTGGCCTTGGACGGGGCGGTCAAGAAATGGGGCAAAGACTGGCAGATGGCGGACTTCTATCCTTCGACCCTGGAAGGCGGCCGTTGGAAAGGCAAGCTTTACGCCATTCCCTTCTCGACCCCGGCGCCGGTGCTCTTTTATAACAAGAAACTCTTCGATGAAGCCAAGCTGAAATACCCCAACGAGAACTGGACCTGGGACGATTTTGACAGCGCCCTGCGCAAGCTGAGCAAAGGCGAGGGCGCCAATAAGGTCTACGGCGTCGAGAATCTGCTCGACAAGGGAACCGAGTGGCAGAGCCTGTTGAATCTGATCCGCGCCTACGGCGGGAACTTTATGAACGCCAAGCGGACCCGGTGCGTCATCAACAGCCCGCAGTCCGTGACGGCGCTCAAGAAATATATGGAATGGGTCAACGGCGGCCTTTCGACCAAGCCGGGGATCGCCGCTCCGTTCGAGCAGGGACGGTCCGCGATGTTCCTGGGCTTCATGAGCATGAACGCCCGGTTCGACGGGGTCAAGGGGCTGGATTACGATATCACTTACGTCCCCAAAGGACCGGCCGGCCGGAAACTCCGGGGCGGCTCGGCCTTTCTGGTGGTGATGAAATCCACCGCCTATCAGAAGGAGAGCCTCGATCTGCTGCGCTTTTTGAGCAGCGAGGAAGGGATCCGCGTGCAGTCCGAGTATTTTGGGCCGCCCCGCAGATCGATCGGCCTCTCCAAAGAGTTTCTGAATCCGGCCACTCCGCCGGCAAATAAGAAAGTTTTCATCGACTCCCTGCAGTACAGCTCGTTGACCGAGCACTTCCCGCTGTTCGTCAAGGCCAACCTGATCGCCCAGGAAGAGTTCGATCTGATGGTCGCCGGGAAACAGCCGGTCGAGGAGACGCTCCAGAAGATCCAAACCCGGGTCAACGCTTTGTTGGCCGGTAAGTAAGAACTCCGGTGCCTGCCGCGAAACGGCGGGCACCGATTGTATCGGCCTGAAAGGAGATTTGCCATGACCGTTTCCAAGCTGACTTCCGTCGCCGCTCCTGTTTTACAGCGGACTCGTAACCGGCTGCCCGGGGAGGGCGCCTGGGCAACCTGCTTTTTACTGCCGCTGCTCGCGGGACTGATGGTCTTTCTGCTCTTGCCGTTGCTGGTCAGTGGTTATTTGAGCTTCACCAGTTACAATGTTTTGGAAGCGCCGCGCTGGATCGGCCCGCAGAATTACCGCGAACTCTTCGGTCAGGATCCAATGTTTCACAAGGCCTTGCTAAACACGTTAATCTTCGCCGCCGGACTGGTGCCCGCCAATATGCTGCTGGCTCTGGTAACCTCGGTCCTGCTGAATCAGGTCCGCCGGTTGGCCGCCTTTTTCCGGAGCGTCTACTTTATCCCGGTGATCACCTCGGAAGTCGTCTTTTCCGTGGTCTGGTTGTGGATCTGGAACTACGATTACGGCTTGGTCAATTACGTCCTGAAGATGCTGGGACTGACCGGACCGAACTGGCTGGGCGACTCCAGTTGGGCCATGCTCGCGGTGATCGTCACCCGGCTCCTGAAGAACCTGGGGATGAACGTGGTCATCATCCTGGCCGCCTTGCAATCGATCCCCGGGATGTATTATGAAGCGGCCGAGCTGGACGGAGCCGGCTGGTTCAAAAAGTTTCTCCATGTCACCCTGCCCGAGCTCGGGCCGGTGATCTTCCTGACTCTGATGGTGACGATCATCGGCGCTTTCAAGGTCTTCGGCTCGATCTACGTCCTGACCGGCGGCGGGCCGGCCGGCGCCACCAACGTACTGGTAATGTACTTGTATCAGCTGGGTTTCAAAACCTTTGAGTACGGCAAGGCCTCGGCCGTCGGGATGGTCATCTTCGCGTTGATCCTCGCCCTGACCCTGGTCCAATGGCTGCTCCGTAAGAAACTAGTCTATCAGGAGGAGTAATCGATGCGTGCCAATCCACAAATCAGCGGCGGCTCCGGAGCGGCTCTCCGGCCGGCGCACCGCTCCGCCGGCTCCAGCCGGGTGATCGCCTACTTTTTTCTCACCGGGCTCGGCCTGGTCCTGATCCTGCCTTTCGTCTGGATGCTCTCCACTTCGCTGAAGCATCCGGGGACGGAGTTTTATTATCCGCCGCAATGGATCCCGCAGCCGCCGACGCTGCAAAATTATCTCACCGCCGTCTCCCGCGCCGACTTCCTGCGGAGTTACTACAACAGCATCAAGGTGGCGGTCCTGACGCTGCTGCCGACGATCCTCCTGACCTCGCTGGCGGCCTATGCCTTGGTCAAGCTGCGCTTCAAGGGCAGAAACCATATTTTCTTCCTGATCGTGATGCTGATCATGGTCCCGCAGGAGGTGACGCTCATCCCCAATCTGCTGCTGATGAAGGGCTTGGGCTGGCTGGACACGCACAGCGCGCTGATCGTGCCCAACATCTTCGGCAGCGGCGCGGTCTTCGCCCTCTTCGTGATGCGCCAGAACATGCTGTCGCTCCCGGATTCGCTGATCGAGGCCGGCAAGATCGACGGGGCCACTCATTGGCAGATCTATACCCGGATCATCTTTCCCTTGACCAAATCGGCGGTGGCCACGGTGAGCATCTTTACCCTGATGAACTCCTGGAATGATTTCATCTATCCCTTGGTCTACCTCAATAGCAGTGACAAGTATACCCTGCCCCTGGCGATCGCCATGTTTCAGCAGGCCTACGGAATGACCGAATGGACGGTCTGGATGGCGGCTTCCACCGTCAGCATCCTGCCGTTGCTCATCGCTTTCCTGTTCGCGCAGAAACAGTTCATCGACTCGATGGCGCTGACCGGCGTGAAATAATGGCTTCACCAACCGCATAGCCCGCGTCGGAGCCGGCCGGCAATTTGACCGGCCCTCGGTTTCCGGGCGGTCTTTTTCGGGAAGCGGAGACACTGTGATGAAATTTCTTGGGGAAAAAGGATTTTATGATCCGGACCGCGAAAAGAGAGCTATTGAATCTGGAGTTGCGATTCGCGGAGGAGGTCGGGTGGGATGTTGAGCGATTTGATTCGGGAGGGCTTCGGCAAGGCGGAGGATCTCAATTGCGCCGAGAAGATTCTGTACGGCGCCAATGAGGCCTATAATCTGAACCTGAGTCCCGAGGCGTTGAAACTGGCGGCCGGATTCGGCGGCGGCATGGCCATTGAGGATGTCTGCGGCGCGCTCGCCGGCTCCATCATGGTGCTGGGCAGAATGTTTGTGGAACGGAACGCCCACCAGAGCAATATCAAGGAATTGACCCAGGAACTCTTCGACCGTTATCGCGCCGCAATGGGAGCGATCGACTGCGCGCCGTTAAAGGCGGCCCACCGCAACGAAGAGATCAAATGTGACCGGGTGATCGAAAAGGCGGCCGAGATTCTCGACGCGCTGGTGGAGCGGGAGCTTCATTTGCGACGGACCTGTTGAGGGTCGCGCTCAATTCGCGGATAACAAAACTTGGCCACATCGGGACAGCTTCTTGAACAAACTCAATGATGCTATTTGCTTTTTTAGGTGAATAGCATTTTTGTTTTGGATGGGTATTCCTACTGCGAATGAATGGGTCGGATCTTCGGGAAAAGTTAGAGCGAGATGTAATCGCCGAGAAATTTTTATCGTAGAAGCAGGAGATACTGAATGGACGTAGAACAATATGGATTAAACAGGTCAGACGTCTGGTCTCCTTGAACGGATACGGCAATACGAGACTCGAACCAAGACTATCAACAATAGAGGTAAAGTATTGGATATCATTAAAAGCATCGCGCGGAAAAAAGTCTGGGAAGAAGTGTCCGACAGGATCAAGAGCATGATCATTAAAGGCTACTGGAAACCAGGGGATAAACTGCCTGCGGAAGTGGAATTGGCGCACCAGTTCGGGATCAGCAGGCCTACATTGAGGGAAGCGATCCGCCATTTGAGTCTGATGGGGTTGATTGACGTCCGTCACGGTGAGGGCAATTTTGTATCGCTTCCCCAAGCGGAATCTTTCATGAGGCCGCTTTTGCCCATGTTATTGCAGGACCGGGAGAATATCCTGGCCGTTATGGAAGCTAGAAGAATGATCGAAGTTCAAAACGCCGCTTGTGCGGCGCTGCGGTTGGGCGAGGGGCAATTGCAAATCTTGGAGTCGTCGCTCCAGGAAATGGCTGAAGTCAGCGACGAAGAACAATTCGCCAAAATTGACCATCTTTTTCATAAAACTATTGCTATCTCAACTAAAAACCCGATCATTTTCAAAATGTATGAAGCAGTGGAGGACTTGCTGTTGGGTCTGCAACTCCGGACCATTGTTTTTCCTGGCGCCATGCCGGATGGATTTTCCGAACACCAAGAGATTGTAAAGGCTATCGCTAGGCGTGATTCGAAACTGGCAGGGGAAGCCATGAACCATCATATGGAAAAAACCCTGAAGAGAATCTTGGAGAATATTACTAATTAAATCGATCCTTCATTTTTTATCATTTAATAGGTCAGACGTCTATCCTTGAATATGATTTCGTAGAACAAACCCGAGGAGATGGTGAGAATGGAACAGGAAAAAATGTTGCAAGAAAAAGCGGCGGCGATTCGAATGGCGATCGTAAAAATGATCGGCCCAAACCAGGTGGGACATTTTGGAGGTTCGTTATCGGTCACTGACATCCTGGCGGTCCTATATTTTCATAAGATGACTTACGACGCCACAGATCCGTCGCTGCCCGGCCGGGATCGCTTGATTCTGAGCAAGGCCCATGCGGCTCCGGCCCAATATGCCACTCTGGCGTTGGCTGGTTTCTTCCCCCTTCAAGAACTGCAAAGCTTAAAAAAACTGGGCAGCCGGCTGCAAGGCCATCCCGATTTCCGGCGGCTGCCGGGGATAGAGGCTAATACCGGCTCACTGGGTCAGGGCTTATCGATGGGCGTCGGAATGGCTTTGGCGAAACGGCTGAAAAAAGAGGCCGGCCGGGTCTATGTCATTTTAGGCGACGGGGAACTCCAGGAAGGGCAAGTCTGGGAGGCGGCGATGGCTGCGGCCAACTATAAGTTGGATCGCCTTACCGCGATTGTCGATCATAATAAACTGCAAGCGACGGACGCCATTGCCAAAAGAATGCAACTCGGCGATCTCCGCAGCAAATGGAGTTCCTTCGGATGGGAAGTAATCGAAGCAGACGGGCATGATGTTCATGAATTGTGCGCAGCGTTGGACAAGGCGGAAAGCAATTCCGGGTGCCCCAGCGTCATGATTGCCCACACCACCAAAGGGAAGGGCATCTCATTCATGGAGAACGTTCCGAAGTATCACAACGGAATGATGAGCCAGGACCAATATGAACAGGCTTTACGGGAATTGCAAGCGTAATTTGGATGAGGAGAGTGACAAGATGGAATCGAGTCGTGTCTGGTATGGCAGGGAACTATTGGCTCAAGCCAAAAAGGATGACCGGATTGTGGCGTTGGATGCCGATTTAAGCAAGTCGACCATGAGTATGTACGTTGAGGAAGAATTACCGGACCGTTATTTCGAAGTCGGCATCGCCGAGCAGAATTTGTTGGGAATCTCCGCCGGTTTGGCATTAAGCGGAATGAAGCCTTTCGCCAATACATTTGCGGTTTTTCTGACGGGTAGGGCCTACGATCAAATCCGCCAAGTGATCGCTTACCCGCGTTTAAATGTGAAAATCGTCGGCTCCAGCGCCGGACTTTCCGACTATGGCGACGGCGCTACGCACCAAACCATCGAGGATGTCTCATTGATGCGGACCTTGCCCAACATGAGTGTTTTCGTTCCGGCGGATCACATTCAAACCCGGGCCATTACCCGTTTTCTGGCTGAGCATGAGGGTCCGGCCTATCTTCGAATATCCCGGGCCGAAACGGAGGCGTTTTTTGCGGACGATTATCAATTCCGGCCGGGCCGGGTCGACCGTTTGCTCAGCGGCGGAGATGTAACCATCGTGAGCTGCGGTAATCTCCTCGGTAACGCATTGCAGGCCGCTCAGGAATTGTCGAACCATGGAATTGTGACCGGAGTTCTGAATGTCACCACGATAAAACCCTTCAATCGCCAGGACTTTCTGGAAGCGCTGGGAGATTGCAAACGCGTGATTACTTATGAAGAACATAACATTATCGGCGGCTTGGGGAGTACCGTGGCCGAAGTTTTGGCGGCCGAAGGCGGCTACCGGTTGCATACGCTGGGAGTGAAAGACGTATTCGGACAATCCGCTCTCAATTATCAGGAGCTCCTGGAATATTATCACCTTACGGTTTCGGATCTGGTGAAAGCTGCTTCCGAATTGGTCCAAGGCTAGTCGATTGTTGATTCATTCGCTCCAGCCGCATCGCGCTGGATAGGCTGAAAAAATTTGAATAACTTTCCCAAATCCTAAGAAAGGGGTTTAATGATGATACCTCAAACGATGCAAGCCGTGGTGAAATACGCAAACGGCGATGGCAAAACCGAATTGCGTCAGGTCCCGGTGCCAGAGATCGGCCCCCAGGATGTGCTGGTCAAGGTCGAGGCGGTCGGAATCTGCGGGAGCGATCCCCATATCCATCATGAAATGTTTGCCTTCCCGATTCCGACGCCGCTCATTCTGGGACATGAGTTCACGGGAGTGATCGTCAAAGCCGGAAGTGAAGTCAGCGGTTTTCAAGTCGGCGACCGTGTCACGTCGGAGACCCATGCTTCCTATTGCGGCAAGTGCCGTGAGTGCAGGACCGGCAATTATCAGGTATGCCGGGAGCGTAAAGGGTTCGGATTCCATGTGGACGGCGCTTTCGCGGCATATGTCAAAGTGCCGGAGATCAGTTTACACCGGCTTCCGGAAGCCACTTCCTTTGAGACGGGATCATTAACGGAACCGGTCTGTGTGGCTTATAACGCGGTGGTCAAGAAGACCGGAATTGAGCCGGGCGATGCGGTGGCGGTCTTCGGCCCCGGACCGATCGGCTTGTTATGCCTGGAGATGGCCCGTTTGTGCGGGGCCAATCCGTTGATCATCATCGGTATCGGAGCCGACCAACACCGGATGGATCTGGCGAAAAAGATGGGCGCGACCCATTGCGTGAACAGTGACGCCGAGGATACGGTGGAACGAATCAAGGAGATAACCAACGGCCAAGGGGTTGAGGCGGTCATCGATACGGCGGGTGTGGGTCCCACGCTAAAGTATGCGATGGAAGCGGTTTGCCCCAGCGGCAGGATTACCAAAGTGGGTTGGGGCCCCAAGCCGTTAGGTTATACCATTGACCCCATCATTCAAAAAACGATTACGTTGCAAGGCAGTTTCAGTCACAATTGGCCGATTTGGGAACGTTGTTTGAAACTGATGGAATCCGGCCAGATTCAGCCGGAGCGGATCATCACCGATATTCTCCCCTTAAAGGATTGGCACAAAGGATTTGAATTGATGGAAGCCAGAAAATCACTGAAGATCATTTTAAAGCCTTAAGTTTGAAGAAATTTGCTTTCAGGAGGATTCGCGATGCAAAAGATCGGCTTTATAGGTTTGGGAATCATGGGAAAACCGATGGCCAAAAATCTGTTGAAGGCCGGATACCGGTTGGTTGTGTTTGATATGAATCCGGAACCGGTCCGGGAACTTACGCAATTAGGGGCAGAGGTAGCAAAAAACGCGGCTGAAGTGGCCCGGGAGTCTGAGATTATCATTACGATGTTGCCCAATTCGCCGGATGTTAAGGCAGCCGTTCTGGGTCAAAACGGCATATTGGAAGGGGCCGAGCCCGGGAAGATCCTCATCGATATGAGCTCGATTGCTCCCGGCGCTTCACAAGAGATCGCCGCGAAAGTTGCGGAAAAAGGCGTAAAAATGCTCGATGCCCCGGTCAGCGGCGGGGAACCCAAAGCGATCGACGGAACGCTTTCGATTATGGTCGGCGGTGAAGAGGAACTTTTCAATCAGGTCAAAGACCTCTTGGGTTGTATGGGGAAATCGGTAGTCTGGATCGGTCCAGTGGGCAGCGGCAATGTTACCAAACTGGCCAACCAGATCATCGTGGCGCTCAATATCATTGCGATGTCGGAGGCCTTGGTACTGGCTCAAAAGGTCGGCGTCGCTCCGGAACGGGTCTATCAAGCGATCCGTGGCGGTTTGGCGGGCAGCACGGTGTTGGACGCCAAAGCACCCTTGATTTTAAAACGCCAGTTTGCGCCGGGCTTCCGGATCGAACTCCATCTGAAGGATTTGCGCAATGCCATGGAAACCGGGAATCAGTTTGACGTTCCCCTGAAATTCACCAGTTTGGCCACGGAAGTATTACAAGCCCTGAATGAAACCGGTAAAGGCCGGTTGGATCATGGAGCGATTGTCCAATATTTCGAAAAGCTGTCCGGAGTTGAGGTGAGCGGATGTTAAATTTGTCGAAAAATATTGTTAGCCAAAAATTAAAATAATATTGATCTTTTTAAGCAGAAGTAATATAGTATAAATGGGAGCGGTTCCAAATGATATTTAACTGCACTTTCATTATATATCTATCACTTTAAAAAATCATATTTACAAGAGAATATTGTTTTTTGGTAACCAGTCATATTCAAATAATTTTTAAATACTAATGAATTATTTGGATATTTTTTTAAAAAAATATAAGTGAAAATAAACTTAAAAATCTATTATTTCTTCGAAACGTTTTTATATATACTGAAAAAATATAAAATTTGATAATCGGTCGTACTTGTTTTAGGAAGCGCTTCCTATTTGCCGGTCCGTTTCATCCGGTAATTGATTCAGTACGCTACTGAATTTATTACAATAAATCTATAGAAAAAAAGGGAGGATTATCATGAAAAGATTTTTTCCTGTTTTACTGGCGGTTATGATTGCGGTCACCTGTAGTCTCAGCAGTATCACGCTGGCCAAGAAGAAGATCAGTTTTTGGCACATTCAAGTGAACAAAGTCACCGGATCAATCCTCGATGCTGCGGTTAAAAGGTTTGAGAAAGATCACCCGGATGTTGATGTCGAAGTGGTAGCCAGTGAAAATGACCCCTATAAAACGAAACTGAAGATTGCCATGGGCAGTGGTAATCCCCCTGATGTATTCCATTCCTGGGGTGGCGGCTGGCTGGAGACCTTTATCGAGGAAGGCCAGGTATTAAACATCAGTAAGCAATTGAACCAAAATGGCTGGAAAGACATTTATGTCCCGTCATACCTCGATATGGCGAAATTCAACGGCAAGTACTACGGTGTGCCGGCGAACATGAGCTGCGCTTTGGTATGGTACAATAAAGAACTATTTAAAAAGTATAATGTGGAAGTTCCGAAGACCTATAAGGAACTGCTGAAGGCGATCACGGTATTCAAGAGCAACAACATTATCCCGATTTCGTTGGGGAACAAGAGCAAATGGCCTGGCGCCCTGATCTTCGTCTACTTAGCCGATCGCATTGGCGGACCGAGCGCTTTCCAAAACGCGTATTTACGAAAACGCGGTTTTTCGTTCGAGGCCCCGACCTTTATTGAAGCGGGAAAACGGGTTCAAGAGCTAGTAAGCATGGGAGCGTTTCCGGAAGGCTTCAACGGCATCAATTATGACAACGGGGAATCGAGAATCCTGTTATACAGCGGCAAGGCAGCCATGGAAATCGGGACCTCGGCCTACCTTTCCTTTACGAAAAACGAGGCGCCGGACTTTTTCAAGAACAATTTTGATTGTTTCCCGTTTCCAGCCATTGAAGGCGGCAAAGGCGATCCGAGCGATCTGGTCGGCGGAACCTATATTTATTCGGTCGCCAGCAAGTCCAAGAATAAGAAAGAAAGCATTGAGCTTTTGCGGTATATCTCCGACAAGGTTTACGGCCAAGAATGGATCGACAAGGCGGGAAATCTCGCGCCGGTCAAGGGAGTCGAGGTCAAAGATCCGTTGCTGAAAAAAGTGGCTGATTATATGGCCCAAGCCAAGTACATCCAGGCGTTTTATGACCAGTTCCTGCCGCCGACCATGGGCGAACTTCATAAAGATACGACCCAGGCCCTTTTCGGCAAGACGATGACTCCTCAGGAGGCGGCCCAGAAAATGGAAGCCAAGGCGAAGGAAGAATTAGTCAAGAAATAAGGGACGATGAAGCCAGACAACATTGGAATCCTATTCCAATGTTGTCTGGTTATCACAACGCTTTTAAATCTGGTGCAGAGAAGAGGTTGTAATATGGTAAACCCTCAATTTATCGACCGGGCCGTTGAGGAGAATAAAAAAATACGAAACCAATCCAAACTGCAATACCGTTTGATGGTTGTGCTCTTTTTGCTTCCCGCGCTGATAGTGTACGGCATTTTTAATATTTACGGCATTCTGATGACTTTTTTCTATAGTTTGCAAAAGTGGTCGGGTATCAGTGCGAAAATGAGTTTTATCGGGCTGGAAAACTACGTGAAACTTTTGCAGGATCCGGTTTTATGGCACTCCCTGAGCAACAATCTGATTTTGGTTGTGGTTTCCATTGCCATACAGCTGCCGATGGGACTGATTTTGGCTTTGATCATCAACTCGGGCCTCAAAGGAATGAAGTTTTTTCGAACCGTTTACTTTATTCCGATGCTGGTATCCACCGTGGCCATTGGTATTCTTTGGTCATTGATTTACAATCCCAGTTTCGGAATGCTAAACGCAATTTTGGACCTGATGAAAATGGGGCAATTCAAAACCGGCTGGCTAGGGAATGAGACAACCGCGTTTGCAGCGGTCCTGATCACGATCTGCTGGCAGTTCACCCCGTTTTATATGATTTTAATGCGGGCCGGCTTGGTCGGCATCCCCAATGAAATCTATGAATCCGCCAGCATCGACGGAGCGAACGGCTGGAAAGCTTTTTGGAATATCACCCTGCCGTTAATGGCCCCGGTCATAAAGACTTCCGCCGTTTTATCGCTGGTGGGTTCGTTAAAATATTTTGACTTGATTTATGTAATGACCGACGGCGGTCCCAATCATGCGACCGAATTAATGTCGACGTACATGTATAAAAACAGTTTCGTCGAGTTCAACATGGGTTACGGTAGTTCGATAGCCGCCTTCATTTTCATGGTAGCAATATTCATCACCGCGACAATGTTATGCTTTACCAGAAAAACGAGAGTGGGGGAATAACCAGTGAGAAATATTGCGAAGCCCATTGGCACTTATCTGATAGCCACAGTTTTTTTATTGATAGCCGGCTATCCGTTTGTATTTATCTTTCAAAGCTCCTTCAAGTCCCAGATGGAATATCTGAGCAATATCTGGTCGTTCCCGAAAAGTTTATTTTTGGGAAATTACGAGCGCATCATCCAACCGGATTTTTTAAGATATTTTGGCAACAGTTTGCTGGTTACGGTGATTACCATTACCTTGGTTATTTTCATCGCCTCGCTTGCCAGTTATGTCTTCGCGAAAATGGAGTTTAAACTCAGTAAATATTTGTTTTTCATGTTCGTGATCGGGATGATGGTTCCCGTCCATACGACCTTAATCCCGGTGTATGTGATCATCAATAAGCTTGGACTCTACAATAAACTGGTGGGGCTGATTGGACCGTATATCAGTTTTTGTCTTCCGATTTCGATCTTCATCATCACCGGGTTTTTTCAGGCAGTGCCCAAGGAACTTGAAGAGGCCGCCAGAATCGACGGTTGTTCCCATTTTGTGATCTATCGCAAGATCATGCTTCCGTTATCATTGCCGGTCCTGTCAACGGTGGCGATTTATAATTTCATTTATGTCTGGAATGAGTTCATTTATGCGCTGGTTCTGGTGGACAGCGCTCAGAGCAAGACGATCCCGCTTGGAATCAGAGAGTTTTACGGCATGGAAACAATCAATATCCCGGGAGTATTGACGGCGATCGCCGCTGCAACAATACCTTTGATGGTATTCTATTTCCTTGCTCAAGAAAAAGTCATCAGCAGTTTGACTTCGGGCGCCATCAAAGGATAAGCGGCAGGCGTTGACGATAAATCTAAAACTGGAGAAGGAGATTTTGTAACATGGAAATGCTGCAGGCTCAAGGAAGACAGATAGTCGATTCGCAAGGGAAGCCGGTTCAATTGCGCGGTACTTGCATTGGCGGCTGGATGAACATGGAGAACTTTATCAACGGCTACCCTGGTTCGGAACGGGGACTCCGCGAAGCGGTTTCAAAGGCGCTGGGGAAAGGGAAGGGCGAGTTCTTCTTCGAACGTTTATTAGACCATTTCTTCAATGAGAACGACATCAAATTCATCAAAGAATCCGGGGCCAATGTCGTCCGGATACCCTTGAATTACCGGCATTTCGAGGCTGATGACCACCCTTTTGTCTACCAGGAAGCCGGCTTTCAAAGATTGGACCGGGTGATCAACTGGTGCCAGGAACAGGAAATCTATGTGATCCTGGATATGCACGCGGTTCAAGGATGGCAGAATCCCCACTGGCACAGCGATAACAGCAAAGGAGTGAGCCTTTTCTGGCATCACTCCCAGTATCAGGAACGATTCATCGCACTATGGGCGGTATTGGCGGAACGGTATAAAGATCGGGCGGTCGTCGCCGGCTACAATCTGATGAATGAACCGTGTGTCAATACGCCGGATGGCGATTATCCATACAATTTCTTCAAAAACTATGTTCCGGACTTCGAGCGGATGAACCGTATCTACCGTAAAGCCGTTACGGCGATTCGGGAGATTGACAGCAAACACCTGATCTTCCTGGAAGGGGATAAGTATTCGGTCCTATTTCAAGGGCTTGAGGCGCCCTTTGCCGATAATCTGGTCTACAGCAGTCATAATTATAATACGGCCGGTTTCGGGCCGGGCCGTTATCCGGGAGAATTCCATACCCATTCGATTGATCTGGATTATCAAAACGGCTATTGGGACAGAGACCGGCAGGCTGCCGTATTTAAAAACTGCGAAGGCGCCCAATTTGCCGAAAAGTACAACGTGCCGCTCTGGGTGGGCGAATTCGGCTCCCAATACAACGGGCCCCAAGCGGAGCTTCCCGACCGCCTGGCGGCGATGGATGACCAGATCGGGGTTTTTGAAGAATTCGGAGCGCACTGGACCACGTGGACCTATAAGGATGTCGGCGTCATGGGCTGGGTGACGCTTGATCCCGAATCGGAGTATCTGCAAATCATCCAAAAAGTTCAGGAAAAGAAGAAGTTGTTCGGGGCCGAGAATTTTACAGACCGGACGCTGGTCACGGAGGCCAAAACCAGACTGTCCGATTTTGCGGGTTTGCTTGCGAAAGAGATCGACTGCTATCCGATTCATCCGGTTGACAATGTCAATGCGCTCAGTGAGATAGTATTGCAGGGATATGCCGCATCCTTGCTTCAGCCGGTCTATGCCAACCTGTTTAAAGGCATGAGCGAGGAACGGCTGGATAGCTTATTGAGTTCATTTGAGCTGAAGAATTGTCAAGTGAATCAGGGATTGATGAAAGTGATTCAAAAGTATACCAAGCCATAACCGGTTCCCCGCTCCGGCGGTTCAAAAGACCGCCGGAGCGGCCGGTGAGTACTAGTTTGATATTCCTTGACACCTTTTCCGAAAAAAGCTAAGATCATCTTGTTCGGCGGCGAGGCAATTCTGGCGAGGTGGAGTCCGGGCTCGGCGATCCACAGAGACTGCGCTTCGCTTTCTGTATAGGTGCAATCCGTAATGCATTCATCGGGGAATGATGCAATTTTTTGAACTTTTGTTGAAAACACCAAGGATGATACCGGGGGTCATGAATGTATAACATAGATGATATCGCGCGGTTTGCCAATGTTTCCCGCACGACCGTTTCCCGGGTTTTGAACCATGACCCGGGAGTGAGTCAAAAAACGCAGGAAAAAGTATTGAAAGTCATCCGGGAAATGAACTATGTTCCCAACGCGGCGGCTCGGACTTTAGTCCGTAAAAAAACGGATATCATCGGAGTCTTGGTCAATAATGTGACCGATATCTTTTGGGACCGGATCATCAGCGGCATTGAGAAGAGTCTCCACAATCTTGAATACGAAGCAATCTATGTCAATGTCAAGCGCTTTCAAAATGAACCGATCAATCGTGATAAGTACAAGAAGATGATCAGGCTGTTGGCCGAAGGAAGAGTCGACGGAATCATCATTGCGATCACCAATGAACTGGACCGGGAGGACGTCGATTTCCTGGTGAGCAGAAACTTGCCCTTTGTGGTCATTCAAAACAGCTTCGAGGATGCCAGGGTGAATTCCATAAATATTGATAATTTCAAGGAGACCTATACTTCCACGGAGTATCTGCTCGACTTGGGCCATCGCGATATTGCCTATGTGGCGGGCGATCTGCAGAGCAAAATTGCCATCAACCGGTTAAAAGGCTTTGAAAAGGCGCTTGAAGATCATGGTCTACCCATTGTCAGGGCGAGGATTCTTCAGGGAAACAACTCTTTTGAAGAAGGTTATTGGCGGATGAAGCAAATCCTGTCGTGGGACAGGAAACCGACCGCGGTCTCTTTTTATAATGATATCATGGCCTATGGCGGGATCAATGCCGCTCAGGAAGACGGGGTCAGAATACCGGAGGATATTTCGGTAATCGGGTTTGACGGATTATCCGGCGAAGATCCATTTGCCAAACTGGCTCCGCCGTTGACCACGATGCATCAGCCGATGGCTAGCATGGGAGAGCGGGCGGCGAAAATCATCGTTGATAAAATCAACGGCAATCATGATGAAGTGATCCACGAGATTTTCGCTGTGAAATTGGTCGAAAAGGGCTCTTGCAAAAGGCTGACCGGCCCCGAAAGCGGTGCCGTTTCGCCGGTTACAACGACTTGAGCCGGTTCATTCATTCGCTCTCGTGCAAAAACATATCTAACGCTATCCGTCGCTGCAAGGATAGCGTTTTTGTTTTGGGATTTCACAGTCTCCATCCGCCACAGAAGATACTTTTCCGGGAACGGATCCGGCTTCCCCCGGCGGGGATGGAACCCGGAGCAGCTTCCCGGAACCACGGGGAAACTTCCCGAAGCTTCGGGGATGCTTCCCCAAGGATTGGTCCTCTTTCCCGGAGGTTTGGGGAAGCATCCCGAAGCTTTGGTCCTTTATCCCGGACTCCTCGGGATGGTTCCCGAAGGCTCCGGGAAGGTAGGATGATCCTCGGGGAAGAAAGGATCGCAGGATCCTCTGAAAGGATCAGGGCATCCCTTACAAGGATGAAGACCATCCCTTACACGGATCCTGGCATCCCTTACACGGATCGCAAGATCCTTTGAAAGGATCGAAGCATCCCTTACAAGGATGGCTTTCATCCTAACAAGGATGAAGAATATCCTAGTTGGACCAAAGGCCATACCTTACACGAGGGGGAATCAACTGATATATTAGAGGGGCCGAGACCATCCCTGGTGGAGGGGGGAACGTGATATACGATTCCTCCGGTGACTAAACATAGCTGTCCATTCATTGAGAATCATTAAGCATTATTGTTTGATGGAACAACCGATTTATTTAACCACCGGAGTAATAGTTAGACCGAAGACTCAAATTACCCCGATGTACCTTGGTGAATTCTTCGGCCACAATATACGGCGCACAACCCGGATATATCTATCAATATGTTGTCGACCAAAGAGGATTCAAAAAAGTATGCGATTCGTTCGGTGATTCGATTTTCTATCGGTAGGAATTGTTGGTGATATGTGGAATACTTTATTATCACCATTCCGAAATGAAAGGAAGTGCCGGCATGGATCGGACCGAGAAATTCCCTCCGGAGGAGCCCATCACCGCTATCATCAAGCGGCGCGGTTCCGTCCGGACTTATGACGGGCGGCAGCTCCCGGAGGAGATCAAAGCTGAGCTTCGCCGCATTTGCACCGCGGCGGACGGCCCTTTCGCGGAGCGGGTACGGATCGAGTTCATTGAAAAGATCACGCTCGGTCCGGCGGTGAAATTGGGCACTTACGGAGTGATACAGGGAGCGCCTTCGTTTTTGGCGGCGGCCGTTCAAAAAGGGGACCGTCCTTTGGAACAGCTGGGTTTCGTCTTTGAAAAAGTCATTCTGGAGGCGACCGCCTTGGGGCTTGGAACCTGCTGGCTGGGGGGCTCATTCAGCCGGGGAGATTTTGCCCGCGCCATGGCGTTGGCGGAGAACGAGTTCATCCCCATCGTTTCGCCGGTGGGATACAAGAAAGAGCGCCGCCGGTTGGTGGATTCGTTGATACGGGCCACTGCCGGGTCGAGCCGGCGCAAGCCCTGGAGCGAGCTTTTCTTTCACCAAGATTTTGACCGGAGTCTGACGGAGGCGGAGGCGGGCGAATATGCCGAGGCCCTGGAGATGGTCAGGCTGGCGCCCTCCGCGTCGAATAAACAGCCCTGGCGAATTGTGAAGGACCGGGCCGGCTTGCATTTTTATGAGAAGCACGCGGCGGGATACGCTTCGATGGGTTTTGACATGCAAAGAATCGATCTGGGGATCGCCATGTGCCACCTGCAGCTCGCCGCAGCCGAACGGGGCCTGGCGGGACGATGGGTTTCCCAAGCTCCCGGTATCGGTGAGATTCCCGCTCACACCGAGTATATTATCAGCTGGATGACGTAAACTTTCAAATATCGGCATTCGCATCCCGCGCGGCAGGTTTGGTTTTTGGGCCGCACCGGCTGGAACGAAAACGGGGTGGCGTCCGGTTTCATTTGACAAACTTGAACCGTTCAGCCGTTTGTCCCGCGCAACCCGCTTTTCCATGAGGATGAAACGAATTTCTTTATTACGATTTGGCTTTCCCAATGCAAACGACTTTTAAAAAATCGTTTGCATGGTAAAACCGAATGCAAAAGAAGTGAAGCGGAATTTGATTCAACTCATATAAATCGCCGGCCTCCCACATATCCTTATAGGAGTAAAGGAGGGGAAACCTTGCGGGCGAGTGAATTGGACGGAAAGGAAGTCATCGATATCCAATCCGGGGAACGCTACGGGGTGCTCAAAAAGAGCGAGTTATTGCTGGATCTGAGCACCGGCACGGTGGAAAGCCTGGTGATCGTGAAACGGGGTTGGACCGGCCGCGATGTGGAGGTCAAGACCATTCCCTGGCGGAGTATCCAAAAGATCAGCGATGAACTGATCCTCTTCGAAGATCGCGAAACAACGGCTTCCGGTGAGACGGACCCGCGCAATATCTAGATTTAACTTGACATTCGCGCCTATTTATAGGAAAATAAACACAATCCATTCCAATAGGATTCATTTTTGGTAGAGTAGAGGCGCGAACCGCAAGAGTAGCTTCATGGAGACCGGCAGGTCGAGGAGACGGAGTGAAAGGGTGTTTCGCCGAAGTTGGAGAAGACGCCGTTTCTCCGGCTGGTATCGCAGGTGAAAACTTCGGTACTGTCACCCGTCGGGTGAAGAGCTATCTTGCCGCTGATTTGTACGCGATCAAAGGTTGGTAGCTGCCAACCTTTTTTGTTATTTACAAATTTTTGAAAAAACATGCCGTTATGCAACTGAGAGAATTGCATGATTTATAAAATAATCTTTTGACCACAATATATCGAAAGGCATATCCGGGTTTTGTACTATATATTGCGGTCACAGGGCTTGTTAAGGTAATTATGCAATTTTCTGAACTGGTTTTCCACAAAAGCCGGCGCGGCATTGGATGCGATTAGAGGAGTGGTTGTTTTGGGCGCGATTCGCGTATTGGTGATTGGCGCTTCCGGCAAAATGGGGCGGGAAGTCGTCAGAGCAATTGTTAACGATGCCGAGCTAGAGTTGGTCGGCGCGGTCGACCGGATGCACGTCGGAAAGGACGCCGGACTCATTGCCGGCATCGAACCGCTGAACGTGTTCATCCGGGAAGATCTGGCCGCCGCTTTGCAGGCGGACAAACCTCAGGTGGTGGTCGATTTTACCGCGCCGGCCTCGATCATGAATAACCTGCACCTCGTCATCGCCGCGCGGCTGCACGCGGTCGTCGGCACCACCGGGCTCTCCAGAGAAAACCTCCGTGAGATCGAGGAGCTTTGCCATGACTCCGGAGTCAACGTCTTGGTGGCTCCCAATTTTGCCATCGGCGCCCTGTTGATGATGCGTTTCGCCGCGCAGGCGGCCAAGTTCTTCCCGCATGTCGAGATCATCGAGTTGCATCACGATCAAAAATTGGATGCCCCTTCGGGGACTTCCATTAAGACCGCCGAGCTGATTCTGGCCGGCCAGAACGAGCCGGCCAACGCGTGCGTGGGCGAGGAAAAACTGCCCGGGGCGCGCGGCGGAGAGATGGGCGGAATTCGGCTTCATAGCGTGCGGCTGCCGGGACTCATCGCGCATCAGGAAGTCATCTTCGGCGGCGAGGGCCAGACTTTGACGATCCGCCATGACTCGCTCAGCCGCGAATCATTCATGCCCGGGGTGGTTCTGGCGATCAAAAAGATCGGCAGCCGGCCGGGATTGACATATGGGCTGGAAGAGCTGCTCTTTTAGGGTACGTATCCATCTTCACCTCCTACCGCCAAGAGGAATATACTACAATAACCGTTTTGGCGGTTAAAAGGGAGGGAATCTTTTTGAAAGAACGTTGGCAGCTGAATGCAGCTATCATTGGCGGTGACGGACGTCAGCTCGCGGTGGCCCGCAGTTTGGCCGAGAAATTCACCCGGGTGAAGGTGTTTGGACATCCGGAGACGGCAGTTGCGGATCCGCTGGAATGGTGCGACGCCATCCGGACAGCATTGGTCGACGCCCGGGTGGTCGTACTACCAATCACTGGAGTCAATTCCGCCGGAATGGTCCGCGGTTATCGCGACCAACCGCCGCTCGATCTCAGTCCGGAATGGGAGCGTTTGGCCCCCGGCACCTTGCTGGTCACCGGATCGCTGCCCGCGGCGCGGCGCGAGGATTTAAAAAGCCGTGAGATACCGGTCATCGAATATGCCGAAGACGACGAGATCGCTATCCTCAATTCCATCCCGACCGCCGAAGGTGCAGTTCAGATTGCGATGGAGGAACTTCCGATCACGATTCACGGTAGTACGGTGTTGGTTCTCGGCTTTGGGCGGGTCGGCGTAACCGTGGCCCGGACATTCCGGGCTCTGGGAGCGCGGGTGATCGTCGCGGCCCGGCGTCCGGCGCTGCTGGCGCGGGCGATTGAAATGGGGTGCGCGACCGTCTCCGGCGCCGGACTTGCGGAAGCAGTCAGCGGCGCCGATATTATCATCAATTCGGTTCCCGCCATGGTACTCACTGCGGATTTACTGGCCCAAGCCGCGCCGGATGTCTTGATTATCGATTTGGCCTCGTCGCCCGGTGGAGTCGATTTTGAGGCGGCGGCCCGTTTGAATATCAAAGCGAAACTGTATCCGGGTCTACCGGGAATCGTGGCCCCGGAGACGGCCGGGGCGATTCTCGCATCCTCCATCCCCAAACTGATCGATCAATTTTTGCTCACGAATGGGGGTGTTCGATGATGCGGTTTGCAGGAATCCATATCGGCTTCGCGTTAACCGGATCGCATTGTACCATTCCGGATGTTCTGCCGTATCTGCAACAATTGCAGGAAGAAGGGGCGGAACTTACGCCCATCTTTTCGGCGGCGGTTTTAACCACGGATACGCGTTTTGGCAAAGCGAAGGAATTATACCAGAAGGTGGTCGCGATCACCGGCAAAGAGCCATTGACTACCATCGTCGAGGCGGAACCGATTGGTCCGCAGAATAAACTGGACCTGGTGGTGGTGGCGCCTTGTACCGGCAATACTTTAGCCAAACTAGCCCAGGGGATCACCGATTCCAGCGTGACCATGGCTTGCAAAGCGCAGTTGCGCAATAATAAACCCGTGGTCCTGGCGGTCGCCACCAATGACGGACTGAGTGGCAATGCGCGCAATCTGGGCATCTTGCTCAACCGGCGCAATGTTTATTTTGTACCGTTCGGCCAAGATGCGCCCCATACCAAGCAGACGTCGCTCAATGCCAAGATGAGCCTGATCCCGGAGACGATCCTGGAAGCTCTTCGGCAGCGGCAGATTCAACCGGTTTTGATACCGTTGCAAGACTAGCGTAGCGGAAGCAATTGGTTCTTTCATCAAAGGCTGTTTTATGATACTGTGGTAGAGTAGAAACTGTAAATATTTGGAGCTTTGATGGTGAAGCCGGTCCCGTTTGCGGCGATCGGCTGATATCCTTTCGAAAATTTAGAGCGAGTTTCAATCTCGCAGTTTCATTTGCGATATTTTTGAATTGATCCTTACGCATAAAAGCCATTGCCAATCCAGAACCAAACGCTCGAAATCAGTTCATTTCATACAAACACCAGGCGAGACAGCGGGATGGAAACCGCCTAATTTTTATCAAAGCGAGGGAACGGAATGCGGGTAATTGTACAAAAGTTCGGTGGAACGTCGGTAGCTACCCCGGAAGGCCGGGAGAACGTTGTCAAGAAAGTGCAAGAGGCTTTGAATCAAGGCTACGGAGTGGTCGTGGTCGTCTCGGCGATGGGCCGGGCCGGCGAGCCGTACGCAACGGATACTTTAATCGGCTTGGCCAAAGGAATCATGAAGAGTGTTAAACCGCGGGAACTCGATCTCTTAATGACTTGCGGCGAAAATATTTCTACGGTAGTCATGGTGCAAACCCTGAAGCATCACGGAATTGAGGCTTCAGCCTTCACTGGCGGCCAAGCCGGGATTTATACCGACCATCACTTCGGGAATGCCCGGATTATGGAGATCAAACCTGATAATCTCCGGCGCTGTCTGGAAGGCGGCAGGGTAGCGGTGGTCGCCGGCTTCCAGGGAATTACCCCGGACGGCGAGGTAACCACGCTTGGCCGGGGGGGAAGCGATACGACCGGCGCCGCTTTGGGAGTGGCGTTAAACGCCGAAGTGGTCGAGATTTATACCGACGTCGACGGGGTAATGACCGCCGACCCGCGCTTGGTTCCGCAAGCCAAATCGCTCGCGGTGATGACCTATAATGAAGTCTGCGAGATGGCTCATCTCGGCGCAAAAGTGGTCCACCCCCGGGCCGTCGAAATTGCGATGGAAGGACGGGTTCCCTTGCGGATCCGTTCCACTTTCTCCGATAGTCTGGGGACACTCATCACCGACGGATCGGCCATCGGCAATATTGAGATCCGGGGCGATAAAGTTGTGACCGGCCTGGCTCATATCGCGGAGATGGCCTTGGTCCGCATCAAATCCGAACAGGATATGAATCAGAACGGAAAGGTCATGGAGGTTTTTCAGGCCATGGCCAACGCCGGAATCAGCGTGGACATGATTCAAGTTGCCCCATTCGCGATTGGCTTCATCATCAAGGAAGATTTGGCTGAGCGATCGACGCAGGTTTTGGGCAAATTAAACCTGGAGGTCTTGGTCCAGAAAGGTTTCGCCAAGGTGGCGATCGTCGGTTCGGGAATGCGCGGCGTACCCGGTGTTATGGCCAAGATGGTCCGGGGACTTCAAAGAGCCAGGATTGCCATCTATCATTCGACGGATTCCCATATCAACATCGCCTGCTTGGTACGGCAGGATGATATGTGCAACGCCTTGCAGGCTTTGCACGAAGAGTTTCAATTAGGGGAGTAAGTAAAAAGACCAATCACCGCCGCACGTACAAGGCCGAGGCGGGGCCGACAAGTTTTGAAGTCTTTTGAATCGAGGGGGACCGACAATGGTAAAACTGGGTAAACTATTGACGGCGATGGTAACGCCGTTCGACCAAGATTTGCAGGTGAATTATGCGGCCGCGCAAGATCTGGCCACCCGTTTGCTCGATTCGGGTTCGGATGGCCTGGTGGTCGCAGGTACCACCGGTGAATCACCGACCCTGACCAAACAGGAGAAACTCCAACTTTTCCGGGCAGTGGTCGAAGCAGTCGGCAGTAAGGGCACGGTTATCGCGGGGACCGGCTCGTATGATACCGCCGAAAGCATTGAGCTGACCAAGGAGGCGGAAAAGACCGGCGTTGACGGCGTTTTGCTGGTTGCGCCGTACTACAATAAACCGCCCCAGGAAGGGCTTTATCGCCATTTCAAGGCGATCGCTCAAGCCACTTCCCTCCCGGCAATCGTTTATAACATACCCAGCCGGACCAATGTCAATGTCAGCGTGGAAACGATGGTTCGCCTAGCGGAGATTCCCAACATTGTCGGCATCAAAGAGTCCACTGGCAATCTGGCACAGGCGAGTGAACTCTTTGAAAAAACTCCTTCAGACTTTTTAATCTATAGCGGCGATGATTCACTCACCCTGCCGCTCCTGAGCGTGGGCGGGGTTGGGGTCATCAGCGTCGCCGCTCATTTGGTGGGCAGGAAGATTCAGGCCATGATCAGCGCTTATCTACACGGTGACGTCAGCGTCGCCGCCCGGATCAATGCTGAACTCGGGCCGCTCAATCGCGCCTTGTTTATCAATACCAATCCGATTATGGTCAAATCCGCCTGCAATCTTTTGGGTTTTAGGACCGGCGGGCTCCGGCTTCCTCTGGTCGAGGCCTCTCCGAAAGAACTGGAGATCCTGCGGGAAGTACTCCGGGATCTGGGATTGCTGTAAGGACTTTTTAAAGAATTCAATGGGGAGTAGGTTCTTTATCAAAAATGCGTAAAGCTTGACAAAAAATAGTACAAGTGCATTGCAAATTTGAAGAGATGAGATATAATTGAAAGCGTGGGGGTCAAATACCCCCATTTTTTACGGCTCAATTCGGATGAAATAAAGCCACGGCCCCGGTGAAATGAACGCTGGAAGGCTATGGTTTGTTGCTCTTGAGCATATAAATGAATCATCACGCATTATATCATGGGGGGTCCATAATGATCGAAGAAACTGTTGCAACGCTGCAACCCGGAGCCGCCCTAACCGACAGGATCAACAATAAAAGCGCCGTGCTTGGCGTGGTGGGTCTCGGATATGTCGGTCTTCCGTTGGCGGTGGAGAAGGCTAAAGCCGGATACCGGGTGATCGGTTTTGATGTTCAGGCCCGGCGGGTGGATATGGTCAATCAGGGCCAGAATTATATCGGGGATGTGGTCGATCAGGAACTCAAAGACCTGGTGGCCTCGGGTCAATTAATCGCCACCACCGACTATTCCCAGATTGCCAGGGTCGACGCGGTGGCGATCTGCGTTCCGACTCCCTTGGACAAGTATCAACAACCGGATATCTCTTATGTGGTCAATTCCAGCAAACAGATAGCTGAGTTTTTACACTCCGAAATGCTCGTGGTGCTGGAGAGTACTACGTATCCGGGTACTACGGAAGAGGTAGTTATGCCGATTTTGGAAGCCACCGGTTTGCGCTGTGGCAGTGATTTCTTCTTGGCCTTCTCACCGGAACGGGTCGACCCGGGTAATAAATATTATCATACCAAAAACACTCCGAAGGTCGTCGGCGGAGTCACGAAGCGCTGCACTGAAATTGCGGCCACCCTTTATGCCCACGTGCTTCAGGGCGAGATTCATCAAGTCTCCAGCCCCAAGGTGGCGGAGATGGAAAAGATTTTGGAAAATACCTTTCGTAATATTAATATCGCCTTGGCCAATGAGATGGCGATTCTCTGCAATAAGATGGAAATCGACGTCTGGGAGGTCATTGAGGCTGCTAAGACCAAGCCCTACGGTTTTATGCCATTTTATCCGGGACCGGGTCTCGGCGGACATTGCATTCCCATCGATCCTTTCTACTTAACCTGGAAAGCGCGGGAGTACGATTACCATACCCGGCTGATCGAAATTGCCGGCGAGATCAATAATAGCATGCCGGAGTATGTGGTCGAGAAGGCCGCATCGTTTCTCAACCGGTTTGGCAAACCTTTGAAAGGCGCCAAGATCCTCATGCTTGGCCTGGCTTACAAGAAAGACATCGATGATCCCCGTGAATCACCAGCTGTCAAGATTTATCATCTCTTGCGGGAACGGTTGGCCGAAGTCTCGGTCAACGATCCTTTTATTCCTTCCTACAAATTCGGGAATACTCATATTACGACGGTGGAATTAAACGCGGAACGTCTGCAAACCGCCGATTTGGTGTTAATTACCACCGATCATTCGCTATACGATTATTCATGGATTTGCGAACAGGCCCAATTGGTCTTTGATACCCGGAATGCCACCCGTCAGGTTGCGGCTCCCCGGGCGGAGATCATTCATATCTGAGACTTTTATGAACGGTGTCGCCGTTTAATTCTGAACCTGGGTTTCATTTGATAAAAATTCGAGAGCTGGGTTAATAAAGAAGTTTCGCGGCTATTCGATTTCACTAGCATCTCGAATAGAGGCAATCCATGCGAAGGAGACGGACGGAAAGTGGCTACATTTCGATTTGGGCTGATTGGTTGCGGCAGGATCGCTCCAAACCACGCCCGCAGTATCGTCGAACTTGAAAATGCCGAATTAAAAGCAGTCTGTGATGTAATCCCATCCAAGGCGGAACAGTTCCAACGGAATTTTGGCGGCGAGGCATACACTGATTACCGGAAGGTATTGGAGCGGCCGGATATCGACATTGTTTCAATTGCCACGCCAAGCGGCTTGCACGCCGCGATCGGCATAGCTGCCGCCGAAGCCGGCAAACACGTAATCGTCGAGAAACCGATGGCGCTCTCTTTGCATGACGCGGATCGGCTGATCGCGGCGTGCCGGCAAAATCATGTTTATCTCGGGGTCTGCCACCAGAACCGTTACAATCAGGTCGTGCGGAAATTGCGGGATGCATTGGAAGCGGGTCGTTTTGGAAAACTGGCGCACGGCACGGCGGCCATCCGCTGGTTCCGTTCGCCGGACTATTTTAAGCAGGATTCCTGGCACGGGACTTGGGAGCAAGACGGCGGAGTCCTGATGAATCAGTCGATTCACAATATCGATTTGCTCTTATGGATGCTAGGCCAACCTGCTAGCGTTTATGGCAAAATCGCCACCCAGATCCAGCCCATTGAAGTGGAAGATCTGGGCTTGGGATTGATTCAGTTCCAAAATGGTGCCTACGGGATGATCGAGGCTTCTTCCACAATTTATCCGAAGAACCTTGAAGAGACCTTGAGTATTTTCGGTGAGCGAGGCACAGTGGTACTCGGCGGTACTTCCATTAATCAGATCGAGGTCTGGCGGTTTGCCGATGGTCAGGATGACGAGGCGGAAGTGCTGCGGAGCACCGGCGAGACCCCTCCGAATATCTATGGATTCGGTCACCGCACTCTTTACCAACGTTATATGAATTCTATCAGTTCCGGTACTGCTTTTGATATACCGGGAGAAGAAGGCCGCAAGGCCTTGGAAATGATTTTAGCGATTTATCATTCAGCTTTAGCGAAAGGTCCCGTCAGTTTTCCATTGCTTGAGAAGGCTCATCCCTTGACGGAATTAATGAAAACATACGTCCCGGCTTCCGAAAACAATCCGGAGGAGGTAGCAGGATGAACCCGGTCATTGCTCCCAGCGCCAAAGTGGGCTCGGGAGTCCAAATCGGTTATTTCTCTGTCATTGAGGCCGATGCCCAGATTGCCGAGGGTGTCACCATCGGGCACCATGTCGTTATTCATGCCGGAACCATCATCGGTGCGAATGCGGTCATCGCAGACCATGCCGTTCTGGGGAAGAGACCACAATTAGCTCGTACCAGCACCGCTACGTTGGGAGAACTACCGCCGCTCGTTATCGGGCAAAATTGCCAGATCGGCACGGCGGCGGTCCTGTATACCGGCACCAGTGTGGGAGAAGAGTGCCTCATCGCGGATCTGGCGTCAGTCCGAGAGAATTGCCGGATTGGCAATTCGGTATTGATCGGCCGGGGGGTTGCGGTTGAGAATAACACTTCGATTGGCGATTTCACCAAGATTCAAACCAATGCCTACATTACCGCGGGTATGGAGCTAGAGGATCATGTCTTTATCGCCCCGATGGTTACCACGACCAATGATAATTTCATGGGACGTACTGAACGGCGGTTTGCTTTAAAAAAAGGCGCCCATATCCGACGGGGAGCGCGGATCGGCGGCAATGCCGTTTTATTGCCGGGAATCACTATCGGTGAAGAAAGCTTCGTGGCTGCAGGGGCGGTAGTTACGCGGAATACTCCGCCGCGGCAAGTCGTGATGGGAATTCCCGCCAAAGTAGTGCATCCGGTACCTGATGAGGAGTTACTGCCTTAGATGCGCGCCAAACTGATTCGTTGGCTTTTATCTGTGCTCGATCAATTGCTTTATGATTGGTGGGCTTTTCGACTAAAACTAGGCTACCAATGTTGGGGAATGGATGACAGGGTCAGGCGTTTGTTGAAAGTTCCTGCCCGGTATTACGCAAAGGCTCTTCGGAGCTTAGGTGCCCGAGTCGGCCCCAGAGTAACATTCCGCTCAGGATTGTTTTTTGATAATATTGCTCAAGGAATGACCGGTTTGAGCATTGGCGAACGGGCTTATGTGGGACCAGGCGTTTTTTTTGATCTGGCGGAGCCCATTACCATCGAGACGGAAGTCGTTCTGGCGCCGCAGGTTCGTTTGCTTACCCACGGCGGCGTGGGTGACCGTTTGCTTGAGGCTTACCTTCCCCGGCGCTCCGGAGCCCTTACGCTAAAAAAGGGTTGTTGGATCGGCACCGGGGCGATTCTTCTGTCCGGGATAACGGTAGGGGAAGGCGCGGTGGTTGGCGCCGGCGCGGTAGTAACCGCCGATGTTCCGGCGTATACAGTAGTCGCGGGGGTTCCGGCCAGGATGGTGCGAAAACTGCGGGAAGGTGAGGAAGCGGATGGGAATTGCAACTGATAGTGTCCGAACCTATCTGTTTCGCATCGCGACGTTAACCATTGGTTTTATAATGGGAGTCTTAACTGCACGTTTTTTGGGTCCGGCGGGGAAGGGCGATTTTTCGTTGATTTTATTGGTCAGCAGTTTATATACGAATGTCTTCGGCAATTTGAGCGGGGCGATTACTTATCAAATTTCCCGTTTACATCGTCCACCCCAATTAGTATTCACAACGGCGAATGTCTATAGCTGGGTGGTCGGAGTGCTGACTATCCTTGGATTCTGGTGTTTCACCAGTTTATTCCCGGAAAGTCATCTCAACCTTTATTGGTTTGTCGCATTGAATGCTCCCTTTGTTTTAGCGCTGACCAATCTGAGCGGAACGTACCTGGGCTTGAACCGGGTCGTCGTCGTGAACTGGTTAGGCTTAACCTCCGGAGCAATCTTATTCGTATTCATGACCTTAGGGTTCTTCGGACTGAAAATGGGCCTTCGAGGAACAGCTATCTGCTGGGTGACGGCGCAGATTCTGACAGTTGCCGGAGGGTTATGGGTATCGCGTCGAATTTGGTGGCCATTCGAGCGCCGTAATGTCCAACCCGGTTTACTTCGGGAAATGCTCAGTTTTGGCTGGCAATTAGGTTTGATAAATTTGGTTACCTTCCTGAATTACCGAGTAGACATGTTTTTGGTCGCTAAATTTCTGGGTTCGCGACAATTGGGATTTTATTCCATTGCAGTTTCCGGAGCGGAAATGCTCTGGTTCACTTCCAGCGCAATCGGTACAGCAATTTACGCCAGGGTCGGCATGGTTGAGCATGAAGCGGCTAGCCGCTTGACGGCCCGGGCAGCCCGGCATACTTTGGTGATTAACATGGTGCTGGGTTTTTTGATGTGGCTGGGTTTTGAGTTTTTATTACCGTTTGTTTACGGAGAGATATACCGGCCGTCTCTGGTGCCATTTCGGATCTTGCTGCCTGGTGTTTTGGCCTATGGCTTGGCGGGTATCTTTTCAACCTTTTTTGCGAATCAGTTAGGCAAGCCGAAATTTTCATTGCTCATCTCCTCGATTTCAATGAGCGTTAATATCATCGTCAGTTTATTGCTGATTCCCCGCCTTGGGATGTCCGGGGGAGCTTGGGCGACTACATTATCGTATATCATTTCGATCATGGTCTTACTGGGTATCTTTTGCCGTCAAACTAAGCTTCCGCTACGTGAACTGCTAATGATCACCCAAAAGGATCTCGATGATTATCGGTTACTGGTCAAAAATATAATTGCTTATTTGAAGCGAAAGTTTTATTTGGAGGGATAATGGCTAAGAAACGTCCGATTCGGATTCTCTTGATGGGTTATCCCTATTTTGTTCACCGCTTGCAAGAGTTGGGCTGGAGCGCAGAATACCAGTTGATTCCGTTGCCGCGTACCCGCATCGGACGTTACTTGGCATTGCTCCGTGCAGATTTGATTTACCTCATTGGCGGCGATCTGCGTCACAACCGTTTTTTTAATTTGGCTTTTTTGCTAGGAAAGCGGTTAGTTGTCCATTGGGTTGGCTCGGACATCCTGGCAATGAAGGAATGGCACGAGCAGAAACGGCGTTTTGCTTCATGGATGGTAAAGAAAGCGGAGCACTGGGCGGAGGTGGACTGGACCGCTGCCGAATTATTGGATTTGGGAATCCAGGCCCGGATTGTACCGTTGACTCCAGCCGCATTTCCCGAAAAAACTTATGAAATCCCTTCCAAGTTCGTGGTGCTTACTTATCTCCCTCCGGGAAAGGAAGAGTTTTACGGAGAGAAAGAACTTATCCAACTCGCTCGGAAGTTTCCAGAGATCGTTTTTTTGGCTGCCGCCGCTTCTTCAGCCGATCCCAAACCGGAATGGCCATCCAACCTTATTCCCATTGGATGGGTTAATAATATGTCCGAATTGTATCGGGAAGTCATTGCGCTGGTTCGCCTCACTCAGCATGACGGACTCTCGTTCATGGTATTAGAAGCCTTGGCGCAAGCGCGATATGTGATTTGGAGCTACCCGTTGACCGGGGCAGCTCAAGCTCGCAACTGTGTAGAAGCTGCTCCGGTTTTAGCGGATTTATACAGGGCATTTTGCCACCAAAAGCTCACCCTCAACAGTGAAGGTCGGAATATGGTAATTGGAAATTACACTCCTCAAGCTGTGTTAGGACAAATCGCACAAGGGATCGCTGAGATCCTGGCACGGTGAATACAATGAAACAACTATTGATGATCGCCTATTATTTTCCACCCCTCGGTGGGGCGGGAGTACAACGTTCCGCCAAATTTGCCAAATATTTAGCCCGAATGGGTTGGGAGATTCGGATCATTGCGGCGGAACCGGCACCTTTTGAACCGTTAGATTCCTCATTGTTGACTGAACTCGATGAAACGACAGTACAGATTACTCGAGTCCCGAATCACGAACCCTTTCGATTTTGGGATCGCTTCCCGGGCGGGTGGCGCTTTAGGGCATTGCTTCAGGAATGGGTTCTCTTTCCGGATCGGATGTCAGGATGGTTGAAGCCGGCGCTGGACGCAGCCGCTCAAATCTGCTCCACCTATCCGGATATCCCGGTGTTCACTACCTCGGCACCGTACACGGGGCATTTAATAGGTTTGGAACTCAAGCGGCGTTATCATTGTTTCTGGGTTGCCGACTTTCGAGATGAATGGACCCAAAACCCGTATCTAAAGTATCCTTCACCTTATCATTTGTCGAAACACTGCCGAGTTGAACATGCTGTATTGAATAGCGCGGATGTGGTGATTTCGGTTACGAAACAGATTACCGATAGCTTTAAACAGTTGGCGCCGAATTCGCCGGCTACTTTTGCGACCATCCCCAACGGTTTTGATCCGGAGGATCTAAAAGAACGTCAATATCATCGTAAACCTTATTTTCTCATCACTCATGTCGGCAATCTGAATCAGGACCGCGCAAAACTTATCCAGCCGATGATAGATGTATTACAGAAATTGGTCCGCGCTGGAAATGTTAGAGAAACAAATTTAAAAGTGCGTTTTATTGGGCCTGGCTCTTATCAAACGCTGCAGAATAAGGGACTGCCGTTTGTGGAAATCGTCGGCAGCCTCACACATGATGCTGCCTTGGACGCTATGGCTGAAAGCGATTTGTTGGTTTTGGCAGAAGCGAATCCAGCCGCTTTCACCGGAAAAATCTTTGAGTATCTTGGCTTGCGACGGCCGATTTTAGGAGTGGTTCCTTCCGAGAGTCCGGCCGCGGAGTTGATTCGGGCAGCTTCTGCGGGATGGGTTGTGGATGCCGCTAACTGTACTCAATTGGAACAAGTTTTACTGGAGGCTTATCAAGCTTGGCTTGGGGGAGTAGTCCCGGTGGAGCACCAACTGTCAGTGATTGGGAGCTACAACCGGCAGGTTCAGGCTGAACAGCTTGCGGCGTATATTACGAGGGGTTATTCAACTCATGGATGATATTAAGCGGCGCGTTTTAGTCATAGCCTATCATTACCCACCACTGGCTGGAGCGGGTATGTTAAAAATCCTTCGAACTACTCGCTATTTATCTGATTTTGGATGGGATCCCTTGATCTTAACTGTCAAAAACCCGGAGCCCTATCATAGGGCCGATAATCCCATTCCCGAATCAGCCAGGGTTTACCGATCATGGCGTATTCCCGGCGGCAACTTCCTGGCGCGGATCCTACGCCGTTTGAACCTGGATGAGCGTTGGCTATTGCTTCCCGATCAATATATTTTTTGGATTCCGGGTTCACTGATTTATGGGTGGTATTTAATCATTCGCCAAAAAGTCGATTTGATCTATGTTACGGGACCACCATATTCTGCTTTGCTTTGCGGCGCGTTACTAAAGGTATTGACGGGTCGTCCTTTGGTGGTCGATCTGCGCGACCCGTGGAGCTTTAATGCTGCTCGTAACGGTTATCCTACCAAGTTTCATCAATGGCTGGATCAACGATTGGAAAAATGGGTCCTGAAAACCGCCGATTTTATTACTTGCATTTATCGGATCACGCAAGAAGGATATGGCCGGCTTTATCCTTGGACTCGTGTAAAAACGGCTATTTTCTACGATACAATTGATCGCGGAGATCTCCCCGAAATAGTGGACAGTTATGCTAAGTTTACAATAACCTATCTCGGCACCTTTTATCCGCCGTTTCATACCTTGAAAGCCACTTTGCGGGCGATTCGATATTTGTTGGATCAGGGACAAATTACTTCGGACTCCTTTTGTTTCAATTACGTAGGACCTTTCGATAAAAAATTCAATAGTCTGATTGCCGAACTAAACTTGGCTCAAATCGTACGTCAGGCTGGTTACCAACCTCTAAAAGAGGCGCAGGTGGAGATCTTCAAAAGTCACGCCTTATTATTGCTGTTGGAATTTGCCACGATTAACACAAAACTGTTTGACTATCTGGCGGCCGGTAAGCCGATCCTCGCCGTAGTTCCGGAATTCCAGGAACTAGAGGAATTGTTGCAGACCTATGCGAGTGGTTTTTCAATGGTTAGTGATGGGGATTATCTGAAGATTGCCGCTATCATTGTACAGTATCATCAAGAGCATTACCAGGGTGAGTTACAGGTCGACCCTGGGAAACGCGAGCATTTTATCGCCAGGATGAATATCGAGCGTGAGACGCAGGAATTAACGGCGATATTTAATCAAATAATCGCTGAAAAAAAGGGATTAAATGTTTGAATTTCATAAACAAATGAACAAGTCCGGATGTCTAGCGGGTTGGCGAGAATATGTAACGGGGTTTATTGAGAAAACCCCTTTTCATTCGTTGCTTTTTATGATTGCAATCATCTATCTTGAAGGAGTCCCGGGGTTGCGCTGGCTAGTCTGGACAGCACGGCTTTTTCTGTTGTCCGGATTGGTGATATGGTTTTATAACCTGCGCCGTAAAGGTTGTTCCTCCGTCCATATTCCCTTTTTGTTTCTGCTTTTTTTCGTATATAGCATGCTCTCTGGTATCTGGTCTACCTCTGTACCCGATCCATCAGTGCTGCTCGATCTAATGATACTAGGTGTGTTCTTTTTTATGGCCACCAATGTTATCCAACCCGAAATTCATTTCCAAAAAGTTTTATGGTTGGTTCAGTTCATCACGCTCTGCTTTACCGTGGTGACTATCGTGAAAACTTTTGGAACTGGTTTTCTTCGTGCCGGAGCATTTCCGGGGCAGGATCCGAATGTTTATGGATTTTATCTCTTGCTTGCCATGGGGATCCAACTGGCGTTTATCGCTGCCGGACCAAGGCAGAGGCATTTCTGGCTCCATGCGGGGCTGCTGATTCTCAACTTAACCTCTTTACTCATCACCGAATCGCGAGGGGATTTTCTGGGATTCGTTGTTATGTTTTTGATGCTTTTTTGGGTTGGTTCATTCAGAAAACGCTGGTTAGTCTTTGCGGGTTTCGTTTTAGCACTATTGTTTTTTTTACCGCCCGGCAGCGCTTTGTGGGAACGGTTTACATCGTTGGCAGTCGACCGGGGGAACAGGCGGTTAGACATTTGGCTAATCAGTTGGCATATCATTCAAAGTCACCCGTGGTTCGGAATCGGGCTAAGCAATTTTCCGAATGAAATAGGGACTTACATCCAAGGGACGAAGACGATGAATTTGATTCATCCCGGAACAGGTGTCCATAATAGCATTTTAGGGATCTGGTCCGAATTGGGTTTGGTCGGGTTGCTCTTCTTTGGCTGGATTTTGGCTACGGTTTTGATGCACGGTCGTCAAGTTATGAAGCGTCTTTCGAACGGCACATTTGAAAGTCTGGCCATCCAAGGATTACTGATTGCCACGACGGGCATATTCGCGGCCAGTCTTTGCCTAGGGGCTTATTTTCGAAAATATTTCTGGTTGCCCATGGCTCTCATTGAAGTCTTATATCAGAGGCGGCATCAGTTCGGACAAACTTCAGAAAAGACTGGAATTGAGCGATGATAAGGATCTGTTTTATCGCAGATGCAACGAGCCCGCATACCCAAAAATGGGTACGCGGTTGTTTGAAATTGCATTGCGAAATTTTTGTCATATCGCATACTCCGGGAGAGATACCGGGCGCTCAGGTGATCGTTCATCCTTTGACTTTGCTCGGGTTTCCGAAATATTGCTGGTCAGTTCGGCGGTTAATCCGGGGAATTCGTCCCAATATCGTTCATGCTCATCAATTTGGGGCGCATGGTCTTTATGCCTGGTTTTCAGGTTGTGGAGTTTTAGCGAATTCAGCCTGGGGATCGGATATCCTGGTTAATCCGCGTCGCTCGTTCTGGTTACGTTGTTTGGTCCGGTTTTTAATCAAACGTTCTGATATAATCACTTCAGTTAGTTCCCAAATTACCTCGGAATTGATACAATTGGGTGCGAAACCGGAAAAAATTTTGACCTTTATGATGGGTGTCGAGCGGGCTGATTTTGAATGGTTAAGTCAAGCGGCTAAACCGGAGAATCCTTTTGTGATCTGTTCACCCCGCCTCCATGAGCCGATTTATAATCTCCCGATTATTTTGAAAGCGTTTCAAATGATCAGCCATGATTATCCTGATGTTTGGCTATGGGTTATCGGAAGTGGGAGCCTAACGCAGGAATTACGAGACTTTGCAATTCATAACGGGAGCGAGCGGATTAAGTTTTGGGGCAGGGTCTCGCCGGAACAGAGCCGGGAGTTGCTGGCTCAAAGTCAAATCATGGTCAGTATACCGAAGAGTGACGGGACTCCGGTCAGTATGATGGAAGGGATGGCTGCCGGTTGTCTCTTAATCGTTTCAGATATTCCGGCCTATCGCGAGTGGGTGCGACATGAGGAGAACGGTTTGGTGGTTGGGTTTAATGCTGATGAGTTAGCCTCAGCTTTTCGGCGAGGAATTGAACAGGCCGAATTTCGTGAACGGGCTCGAATTCAAAACCGTTGTTTGATTGAGTCGCGCGCTATCTGGGAGGATAAATTTAAGATGATGTTGGATTGGTATAAAAAGGCGGCTGAAATCGAATGAAAATCACCATGTTACTATCCAATGGATTTGGGCCCGATCCACGCGTAGCGGCTGAGGCGGTCGCGTTGCAGTCCGCCGGGCACCAAGTTACCATCTTTGCCTGGGATCGGACCGGAAGTATGCCGGAGCAAGAAGAATATCAGGGAGTGAAGGTCATTCGTTCCCAAATTCGAACGACATATAGCCGCGGACCCATGCAAGTTTGTTGTTTTTTGAAATTTTGGCAGGAGTGCCGTAGCTTTTTGCAGAAAAATCCTACGCAGGCAATTCACTGTCATGACCTGGACACGTTATGGCCCGGCGTTGCGGAGGGACGGCTTCAAAAGGTACCGATAATCTTCGATGCGCATGAAGCATATCCCGATATGGTTGCCCACCTGTTTCCTAGGCCGATGGTCGCAGCCATTCGTTTGTTGGAGAAACGATTAGTACCTCAAACGACCGCCGTGATCACCGTGGGTCAAATTTTGGCGCGCCGTTTTGAAAGATTAAAAGCGCGACGGGTAGTCGTTGTCGGCAACTATAAGAAGCATCTATGGGATAAGCCGTCTGAAGCGCCGGATTGTCCGCCGCTGCGAATCATTTATGTGGGAGGATTAAATCGGGACCGTTTACTGGCGCCTCTCATCATGGCGATAGCCGGGACGACACGCTATCAACTGCTTATTGTAGGAGATGGTCTCGAGCGGGCGAAGCTTGAGGAATTGGCGGCAGGCGCGGACAATATCCAGTTTACCGGTTTTTTGCCGCAGGAGCGCGCCAGAGAATTCATCAATCTGAGCCATCTGGTCTATTATGGAGTCGCTGCGGAATATCCCAACAATCAATATAGTACGCCGAACTCATTATTTCTGGCAATGACTGCCGGACGCCCAATGCTTACGACAGCGGTTGGGGAAATTGCCACCATTGTTCAAGCCGAACATTGCGGCACGGTACTGTCAGATTTGCATAAAGACGAGATCGTGAAGGCGCTGGAACGATATTACGATCCGGTTTTCTGGAAAGAACATTCCCGTAATGGGTTTCAAGCATCGTTGACAAAGTATAATTGGGAAAAAGCCAGTCAAAATTTGATATCGTTGTATCGGGAGCTGGAATGTAACCATGGGCAAGGCTGAATTGATCTTGATAAATCATTACGCATCCATTCCGCGCTGGCCGGGACCGACGCGGAACTTCGATTTTGCCGCGGAATTGGTCCGTTTGGGTTGGAACGTCACCCTGGTAGGTTGTAAGTTCAACCATTATCTGCGGCGTTATTTGGAAAACCCGCCGGCCAGTGAGAACGGAGTCCGTTTCCAGTGGGTCTGGAGCACTCCTTATCAGGGCAACTCCATCCAACGGGAGTTAAATATTATTGGATTTTCCCTTCTCAGCTTATGGCGGGGACTCTTCGTCCCAGGCGGAATCGTGCTGGCTGTAACCCCGCCACTGGAGTCGGCTTGCACTGCCTGGTTATTGTCGCGGTTGAAAGGAGTTCCTTTTGTTTTGGACGTGGAAGACCTTTGGCCGGATTCTTTAATTTCAATGGGGTTCACAAACCGTTGGGTTATCGGTTGGCTGCGCGGATTGGAGCGTTTTTTATATCGCCATTCCGATCAGATTCTGGTGGTGGCTGATCAGATGCGCCAGTATTTACTGGACCAGGGAGTGCCCGGGTCCAAAATCAGCCTGATCCCGCTGGGCGCCAATTTACCAGCGGCCACTGACAACCGTCCGGCCATCCGGGCTCAATACGGGTGGCGGGACGATCAAGTCATCGCCGTCTATGTCGGTGCGCATGGACCGGCCAATGCTTTAGAAACTCTGATTCGTGCTGCGCAGTTGCTTGTCGATGAGCCGGCGCTCCAGATCGTTTTATTCGGGGATGGGTCCGATAAACCCCGTTTACAGCAGCTATTACAGAGCTTGAAGTTGACCAATGTCCGCCTGGCTGACCCGGTGCCGCCGGGAGAGGTCCCGGCGATTTTGGGAGCGGCCGATATCGGAATTGCCTCGCTGAAGGATACGCCGACCTTTAAAACAGTACGGCCCAATAAAATTTATGAGTACATGGCCGCCGGCTTGCCCATCGCCTGTTGTATCGATGGTGAAGCGCGCCAGATCGTGGAGGAGGTCGGCTCGGGAATTTTTATTCGGCCCGAAGATGACCATGGATTGGCGGCTCAACTACGCCGTCTGGCATGCGATTCCGAATTGAGGCGGAGCCTCGGTGCCAACGGGTACCGTTTCTGCCGCGAGGAAGGGGATCGCCGTAAATTGGCCGCCACAATGGGCGCGGTTCTGGAAAAAGTGCTGGAAAGGTCTTCACGGCGATGATGAGACGGGTGCAGTTTTCGCTGAAGCATGGCTTGGATTTCTTGATGGCCTTGGTATTACTATTGCCAGTCGCTCTGTTCGTGTCGATCCTGGGCCTCATTTTATACCTGGATTCGCCGGGACCCATCTTCTTCCGGCAGTTGCGCCCCGGTCGCGGCGGAAAATTATTTGGTCTTTATAAGTTGCGGACCATGACCCCCGGGGATCACACCGCCGCTACGCCGCGCAATCGCGACGGTTCGTTGGCGCTCACCAGCGACCTGGGAGGTTACACCCGCTTTGGAAGGGTATTGCGACGCTTCAGTCTGGATGAACTGCCGCAGCTTTTTAACATTCTAAAAGGGGAAATGAGTTTTATCGGTCCCCGGCCGGACCTCCCCGAGCACCTGGAGCTGTATACTGAGGAAGAACGGTTGAAACTGGCCGTGAAACCCGGTCTAACCGGTTTGGCTCAAGTGATGGGGCGCAACGAGCTTCCCTGGAAGGAACGGCTGCAGCTGGATATCACCTATGTACGAAAGTATTCTTTGCTTTTAGATCTCAAAATTTTTCTGCTGACGCTGAGCCGGTTGATCAGCGGACGTGGCGTTTATCAATGAGGCGGGGAGCGATTGGATTGACCATCGGAGGACTTCAACTGCGCGAATTGGAATGGGACACCCGTTTCTTCGGCCAAAAGATGGGGCGGATCATGATTGATCCGGCGCCGGAGCCGGCAGACTTCTCTGAAAATGCTTGGCGGCGAATCTTCGAAGTCGCTTCGCGGCAAAAGTATGAGTTTTTGCTTTGTGAGGCTGAGGCCACTCAAGCGCAGATCATTCAAACATTGAGTACCATGGGTGGTTCCTTGGCAGACGTGTTATTAACGCTGTCATACAATCTGGAAAAGGATTTAATGCAGCAACGGCTGGATTCCCCGGCGGTTCCGGCCAGTGAAGCAGATCTTCCGGGGATTATCGCGATCGCCGGCGACAGCTTTCGGCAATCCCGTTTCTTCCGGGATCGGCGTTTTGACCCCGGAAAAGCCGGGCAACTGTATCCCGAATGGGTGCGGAACGCTTTTCAAACCACCGAGGATTTTTACGTCATCAAACAGCAGGAGGCGGTCGCCGCCTTCATTTCGTTGCAAAAACAAGAGGAACTGCTGAGCATTCGTTTATTGGCGGTAGAGCCTGATTGCCGGGGAATGGGGTTGGGGGAAAAACTAGTCGATTGGGCGATTGATTACGCGGCTGCCAATCGTTTGCGGCGGATCACCGTGGGCACGCAGGTCAGCAATTATCCGGCCCTCCGCCTCTATGAAAAAATGGGCTTTCGGGTAGAACGGGCGTTGTATCGTTTTCATTTTTGGCTGGCGTCTCCAAGCCAGTTGGGCATGGGTGGCCTGGGTTAAAAAATATTTTGGTGCTCAATAAAGGAGTGGGTTGTTTTGCAGGTTCCTGCATTTGATCTGACCCGTCAGAATGAACAGTTGGCGAAACCGCTGGCCGAGGCTTACCAAAAGGTGGTTGCCGGCGGAAACTTTATCCTGGGTGAAGCCGTAAAACGGTTTGAAGCCGAAATGGCCGAGGTTTTACGGGTCAAGCATGCCGTGGCGGTGGCCAACGGCAGTGACGCTTTGGTATTGGCCCTGATGGCGCTGGAGATCGGACCGGGAGACGAAGTAATCGTGCCCGGCTTTACTTTTTTCGCTACAGCCGGCGCGGTTTGCCGGGTCGGGGCGACGCCGGTCTTTGCCGATGTACTTCCGGGCAGCTATAATTTGAATCCGGCTGCGGTGCGAACCAAGGTCACGTCACGGACCAAGGCGATCGTTCCGGTCCATCTGTTTGGCGGACCCGCCGCAATGGCGGAACTGATGGCGCTGGCAAGCGAATACAATGTAGCAGTGATCGAAGATGCCGCTCAGTCCGGCGGTTCCATTTGCGGGGGCTTGCCGACCGGATCCATTGGGGACCTGGGCTGTTTCAGCTTTTTCCCCACCAAAAATCTCGGCTGCTTCGGCGACGGCGGCATGGTGACCACGCAATCCGATGCGTTGGCGGAGAAATTGCGCATGCTCCGCGTCCATGGCGCCCGGAAAAAATATTACCATGAGTTGCTGGGGTTCAACAGCAGGCTGGATACGCTGCAGGCTGCCATTCTCCAGGTAAAACTGCCCCATTTGGGAGAATGGCTTGCCCGGCGCCAAGCGATCGCCGCGAAGTACCGGGAAGGTCTGAAGGGTGTTCCGGGGATTCATTTGCCGGATGAAGCCGAAGGCCATACTTATAATCAGTTCACCATCACCACTCCTCGGCGCGATGCCTTGCGGGAGTATTTAGCGGCCCATGCCATCGGCAGCACGATTTATTATCCGCTTGGGCTGCATTTGCAGCCGGTCTTTTCCGGCTTGGGTTACGGGCGGGGCGATCTGCCTGTCACCGAAGAATTGACGGAGACGGTGCTATCGTTGCCGGTCTTCCCGGAGTTGTCCGAGGCCGAGCAGGAGTACGTGATCGCCAAAATTCTCAAGTTCAGTGAGGGAGAAACGTGCAGAAAATAGTGACTATCGTGGGGGCACGGCCCCAGTTTGTCAAGGCGGGGGTGGTCTCCCGCGCGCTACGGCGCGATTTCCGGGAAATTTTAGTCCATACCGGCCAGCATTACGATGTCAATATGTCGGATATTTTCTTTCGGGATTTGGAGATCCCTGAACCCCAATACTGTCTGGGCGTGGGCTCGGGGAGCCATGGCGCGCAGACCGGCCGGATGCTGGAGGCGATCGAAACCGTCCTGCAGCAAGAGCGTCCCGATCTGGTTTTGATATACGGGGATACCAACTCCACTCTGGCGGGGGCTCTGGCAGCCGCCAAACTGCATATTCCCGTGGCCCATGTCGAGGCGGGGTTGCGCAGCTTCAACCGCAGAATGCCGGAGGAGATCAACCGGATCTTGGCTGATCATGTCTCGACCTGGCTTTTTCCGCCGACTGCCACCGCCGTGGAACATCTGCGGCATGAAGGGATTACCGCCGGCGTTCATCAAGTCGGCGATGTGATGTATGACACCTTCTTGTTCGGCTCGGCTTTGGTGGCGGAACGCTCGCGGATCCTGGAAAGCTTTGATCTGGGGCGGAAGCAATACTCCTTGCTGACTTTGCACCGGGCGGAGAACACGGACGATCCCGAGCGACTGACGGCGATCGTCAATACCTTGAATGAGACCGGCCAACGGATTATCTTTCCGGTCCATCCGCGCACCCGGCAGAAATTAAAGGAGTTGGGAGCGGCGATCCATACCAGCGGGCTAACCCTGGTCGATCCGGTCGGATACTTTGATATGTTAAATTTGGAACTACATGCCGCCGTAATCTTCACCGACTCCGGCGGAGTCCAAAAAGAGGCCTATATGGCAAAAGTTCCTTGCATTACGCTGCGGGACGAGACGGAATGGCTGGAGACGGTCACCGTCAATTGGAACCGGCTGGCCGGAGCCGATCCCGACGCTATCCGGGCGGCGCTCGCTTTGGATTGGGTGGGAGCGGATTATCCGCCATTGTTCGGCGACGGCAAAGCCGCCCAGAAAATCGCTCATATTCTGGCAGGTCACGAATGATGGCTGGTTGATCAAAACGATCCCGAAAAGACTCCATTTCTTGGCAACAGCTTCGGTTTCGTATCCATTACCAAATCATTTTGGAAGCTCCATGATGCACTGACACCATTGTGTTTTCCATAGGATGATTCAAACTTGTAACTCCGGATGAACATGTAATGTAATGCTCGTTGCCAGTCCGTGAGAACAAGCGCGATAGAAAGATAATGGATGGGAGTGATGGTTGATGACAGGAGATTGTAAGGATCCCGCCCTGGCTGGCGAGGGCCAGCGTTTGATCGAATGGGCCGACCGGAGCATGCCGGTGCTGGCCTCGATCCGCGGGCAATGGGAACGGACGCGGCCATTGGCGGGCTTGCGGATCGGCGCTTGCCTGCACGTCACCACGGAGACGGCCAATCTGATGCGGACGTTGAAAGCGGGCGGCGCCGCGGTGGCATTATGCGCCTCCAATCCGCTTTCGACCCAGGATCCGGTAGCCGCGGCGTTAAATGCCGTTTATGATTTGCCCACTTTCGCAGTGCGGGGCGAGGACAACGACCTTTATTACCGCCATATCCATCAAGTCTTGGACATCAGGCCGCAAGTCACGATGGATGACGGCGCCGATCTGGTCAACACCTTGCATACCCGGCGCTCGGAGCTGTTGGCGGAGATCATCGGCGGAACCGAGGAGACCACCACCGGGGTAATCCGTTTGAAAGCGATGGAGAAAGAAGCCGTCCTGCGCTATCCGATTATCGCGGTGAACGACGCCCTGACCAAGCACATGTTCGATAACCGTTACGGCACCGGCCAATCGACGCTAGACGGGATCCTGCGGGCCACCAATTATCTGATTGCCGGTTCGACGCTGGTGGTGGCCGGATACGGCTGGTGCGGCCGGGGTTTGGCGATGCGGGCGCGCGGCATGGGCGCCAACGTGATTGTGACCGAGATTGATCCGCTGAAGGCATTGGAAGCGGTCATGGACGGTTTCCGGGTATTGCCCATGGAAGAAGCGGCCGCCAGCGGCGATATCTTCGTCACGGTGACCGGAAACGTCAATGTGATCGACGCCCCCCATTTGCAACGGATGAAAGATGGCGCGATTATCAGCAACTCGGGCCATTTCAATGTGGAGATTAACATTCCGGCGCTGGAACAATTGGCGGTCGCCAGTCATGAAGCCCGGGCCAACGTGGTTGAGTATACGCTGGCCGATGGGCGACGGATCCGGCTGCTGGCCGAGGGACGGCTGGTTAATCTGGCGGCGGCCGAAGGCCATCCGGCGGCGGTCATGGATATGAGTTTCGCCAATCAGGCGCTCTCCGCCGATTATCTCTTCAAAAATGCCGGGCAATTGGAGCCGAGGGTATATGCGGTCCCCGAACCGATTGATCAGGAGATTGCCCGGTTGAAGCTGGCCAGCATGCAAGTACGGATCGACCAGTTGACCGCCGAACAGCAGGCGTATCTGTCCAGTTATGCCATAGGGACGTGAAAACAGTCAGCCTTTATCGATGACCGCCAAAACGCGCCAAACCGCCGGAAAGCTCCCGGCGGTTTGGCGCATTTTTATGACTTTTGATGGCCTTTTTATTTACAGTCCGATAAAAATTGAAGGTTCCAAAAGGATTCCGCAGTTCAACGGCAAAGTATATCCATATCTCTTCATGAAAGGTTAATCAAAAGACAACCATGACTTATTATCAGCGTAACTTATTGATCCTATCCTTTACGATTTTTCTGGCGGCTTTCAGTTGGGAGCAGATCGCGCCGTACCTGCCTCTTTTCCTCAAGGAACTGGGCATTACCAAGGATCTCCCGTTCTGGTCGGGACTGCTTTTTACCTTGCAGTTTTTGGCGTCTTCGCTCATGGGGCCGATCTGGGGCAAGATGGCCGATAAATACGGCCGCAAGCCGATGGTGATGCGGGCCGGAATCTGTTTGAGCGCGGTCTATTTCGGCATGAGTTTCTGCCAGAATTACGGCCAATTGCTCTTCTTGCGGATCATGAACGGGATGCTGACCGGCTTTATCCCCGGTTCCATCGCCTTGATTGCCACCAATACTCCGAAACAGGAATCCGGCCGGTTCGTATCCATCGCCTATACCGCCCAATCGGCCGGGGTCATTTTGGGACCGGCCCTGGGAGGGGTGCTGGCCGCGGTCGCCGGCTACCGGAGCTCGATGCTCCTCTCCGCTGGCCTGGTATTGTTCGCTTTCATTCTGGTCACCGTGATGGTGGAAGAACGGGAGAAACCGCAGGCTGTGGCCAAGACCTCGATCATGGAGGATATTCGGTACTCTTTCAAAATGCCGGTGATGGTGACGGTGATGAGCGTCGAATTCGTCAACGCGCTGGTGATGTCGGCGCTCCTGCCGATTCTGGCCTTATATCTGCACAGTATCGCGCCGGACGCCAATAAGATGATTAGCGGCTTTATTTATTCCATGCCGGGGTTGGCGCTGTTTTTGACGGCCTATTCCTGGAGCCGGGTCGGCGAGAAGATCAGCTATACCCGGACCATTATCATCGGCCTCACCGGAGTGGGCCTGGTTGGGGTGCTGCTGGGCCTGGTCGGGAATATCTGGCTCTTCGCGGTGCTATACTTCATTTACGGCACTTTTGTGGCGGCGGTTTCACCGTCGTCGGCGGCCCTGATCGCGACCCGAGTCGACGCCGATTTCCGCGGCCGGGCGTATGCCATGCAGCAAACCGCCCGGACCATCGGCTTATTCGTGGCGCCGGTGGTCTCCGGCCTGATCGGGAACTTCATCGGTCTGAACTGGATCTTCATCGTCTTCGGCGCGGCAGTATTGCTGTTGACCCTGGGTGTGCGGACGCAGATCCGGAGCTGGGACCGACCGGAACGCGGCAGCATCGGAGCCTGATTTGGTATCGTAAAAAGAAAAAGAACCCCGGTATCCATAGCAAAACCGGACTGGGAATCCTAGCATTTTGGGATCCAAACCGATTATGAATCAAGGAAATATGTTGCAATGATTTTGAATGTACAAAAACTTATTGCAACATATATAGCTCCGCTCACTCACAAAGGGATTGAAGAATAAGCCATGGCGTCTATATAAGTTGAATTAAAGAAATTTATTTCATCTTAATAGTAGCGTCGCTTTGCGGATACGTGGCCGGGTTGAGCTGAAAGAGAACGTTCTAGGAACCACGGATCGCTTTGGGTGACTGAAAGAGCTCATTCAGTCGTCGGGTAAGCTCGTTTTGTGGATAAGAGAGCTTGCTCAGTCGTTCAGCGAGCTCTTTTTGTGGATGAGTGAGCTTGTTTTGTGAATCAGCAAGCTGGTTTTGTGAATAAGAGAGCTCGCTCAGTCGTCGGGCAAGCTCGTTTTGTGGATAAGTAAGCTTGTTTTGTGAATGGGAGAGCTCGCTCAGTCGTTCAGCAAGCTCTTTATGTGGATAAGCGAGCTGTTTTTGTGGATAAACGAATCCGTTTAACGTGGTTAATGGTTTTGGCTGTGGATAAGTCCGGAAAGTGCGGCTCAAACCGGGTAAAGTCAGAGGGTGAGCGGAGCGAAGTTGATGCTCAGTTTGAATAATTCAGATGGCAAAATGAATTTGCAACCTGAACAATTGAAAATGCAACCTTGTAAATAGGAATTCCATGGTGGAAATTGAATTTCGGCCATAGAATTATCAAATCAGGAAATTGATAGCTGATTCTGTGACAATCTGACAAGGACACCTCGGGTAGGTGTTTTATTTTTAGGATGAGAGAAAACGCACTTGTTTCCGCGGTATGGCGAAAACCGGCTGTGACAATTGCATCTGATCCATGGAGAGCAAAAACGTACTATGGAAAATTTGCGGAGTTTTGAATAAAATTTTTCTTTGTTAGAACGTACGTTCGTGGTAAAATGTTGGTAAATGCGTTGCGCCGGAATGTTATCAATCGGAAACGGGGGATGTTTTTTGGACTATCGGAGACTGGGCAAGACTGACCTCCGGGTCAGCGTGATCGGGCTGGGAACCGAATTTATCTGGCACGAACCGCGGGAGGTCGTGACGGAGGTGGTCCACGAGGCGTTGGATCACGGGATCAATTATTTTGATCTGTGGATGCCCTCTCCGGAGATTCGCGACTACTTTGGCCAGGCGGTTCAGGGCCGAAGGAAGCAGGCGCTGATCGCCGGGCATCTCGGCTCCACGCTCAAGGACGGACAATATTTCCGGACCCGGGATCTCCGCCGTTCAGAGGAGCATATTCACGACCTGCTAACCCGGTTGCAGACCGATTATCTGGATGTGCTGATGTTGCATTATATCGATGATGACGCCGATTATCGGACGGTCTTTGAGTCCGGCGCTTTTTACGAATTGGCGCTGCGCTTGAAGCGGGAAGGAAAGGCCCGTTATATCGGGATGAGCAGCCACCGGGTTCCGGCCGCCCGCCAGGCGGTTGCCAGTGGCTTGATTGACGTGCTGATGTTTCCGATGAATCCCGCATTTGACGCACTCTCGGCCGACCTGCAACTGGAGGCTTATTGGGACGTAAAAAGCTATCCGGGTCAGTCGGAGCGCTTCGCGCTCCAGCCCGAGCGGAAAGCCCTTTATCAGCTCTGTGAACAGCAGGAGGTGGCCTTGGTTGCGATGAAACCTTTTGCCGGCGGCTGGCTCCTGAATGGCAAGATGAAGCGGTTTCACCTGACCCCGCTGCAGTGCTTGAATTACTCCCTTTCACAACCCGGAGTCTGTACCGTGGTGCCCGGCTGTAAAGATGTAACGGAGTTACGCCAGGCACTGGAATTCCTGGATGCCGACGCCGCGGCGAAAGACTTCAGCACGCTCCGGCAGTCGTATAGCGATGATTTTCAGGGCGTTTGCATGTATTGCAATCATTGTCTGCCCTGTCCGGTAAAGATTGATATCGCCGCGACGACCCGCCTTGCCGATAGCGCGCAGCAGGGCGTAACCGACGCGATTCGTGCCGATTATCAGGCGCTCGCGGTGAAAGCCTCCGCCTGTCGCCAATGTGGTTCCTGTATGAAACGGTGTCCGTTCGGGGTCGGAGTGATCGCCAACATGCAGCGGGCGGTGGCGCTGTTTGGAAGCTAAACCAGCACCTCATTCAACCCGGACGCTGATGTCCGGAGACGCTTGGGCGGCGTCTCCGGATCCGGACAGTTCGCTGCCATGCTATAGCGATCTTTTTAGGATGACGTTAGCGGATTTAGAGAAAAATCAGGGAGGGTTCCTGATGAGAATCATCGCCGGTCAATTCGCCGCTGAATTGGAGCGTCGTCTGCCGGAGACTTATGAATTTGCTCCGGAGTTCCAATCTTACCGTGCATCCGGCCGTCTATCAAGTGGTATTGAGCGGTTCCCGGGGACCGAAGGGCGGGTGCCGTCCTGATTCGGATATCGATTTATCGCTGTTTGTAACATTAAATTCAGGGATGGAGGGGATTCATCAGGCTGAGATCTTACGGGAGGTGCTGGAGACAACCTTGAATTCCTGGAAGGCTCCAGTCGAGCTGGATATCGTGGCCGTATTCGATAAACAAGATTGCGGCTTGCGTTGTTTTCAAGCGTTTGATCACAGTGACGGGCTTTGTCCCAAAATGGCCGATGATTGCCTGGGCTTGTATAAGCTTCAGAAAGGCTTTGCCGGTTACGTGCCACCCATCGGGGTGCAGATTCGCAAGATTTTTCCCTGGATAATCGTTTGGGAGAGGGAAACTCCGCCTAATCATTGAAAATATATTCTTTCGGTCGTATGATAAATGGGAAGAAGTTTTGTTATGGTGATCCTGGCGGGGCAAAATTTGATACTTGGGGGACTTATCCAATGAAAATCAGAAGAATCCAAGAGGCCGATCTATGGACGGTAGCCTACATCATTCGCAGAAACCTCGATGAAGTCATGGCCGAACAACATTCTCCGGCGGTCATTGAGAAATATAAAAACCAGAACACTCAGGAAAAGTTGTTGAAACAGATGGATTGGAAAGAGATTTACGTGGTGGAAGACCATTCGGGCATTATCGCCACCGGCGCCATTGCCAGTTTCGGCGGCCAGAATAAACCCAGATATTCCATTTCCAATTTCTTCGTCAAACCGGAGTTACAACATAAAGGCGTCGGAAAACTGCTGATGGAGCATCTCTTGAATGAGGCCAGAAAGAAAAACGCCTTGACGCTCCATGTTCCGAGCAGCAATAATGCGGTGGCGTTTTATGAAAAAATGGGTTTTGTGACGGATAAGATTCAGGATGACAGGGAAGATGAAATCACCTGGTTGACAATGGCAATGAAGTGAGTAAATGGCATGTTTTTTCAGAACTGTTTTTCCGGGCCATTTGATCCTACTTAGTTCATTATTCTCTACAAAAGTGCAGTTTTATCCGATTGAGTTTGACGCTTCTCTATTTTAAGATGAATGTAACACCTTATTAACAAATTTGTGGCGGGCGGCATGGTTTGTTGTCGTGAATCCCGGCCGTTTTCCGCTGAGGAGTTACGAGGGTGGCTTTTTGAAAGAAAATGGAGGTGCGAATGTTGAAGAGATTACACATTGTGCTCAGTTTGGCGCTGGTCTTGGTTTTAGCCATGTCCTTCACCAGCTTGGCAGCTGAGAAGATCACTGCCTACGTCTCCTGCGACGAAGAACTGGCCCGGCAACTTCTGACCGCTTTCACCAAGGCGACCGGTATTCAAGTGGATTGGGTCCGGTTGTCCACCGGCGAGGCTCAAGCCCGAATCGCTGCGGAAAAGAACAATCCCCAAGCCAGCATCTGGGTCGGCGGAGTGGGCCTGGACCATATCGCCGCCAAAAAAGACGGTTTGACCACTCCCTATTTTTCCCCCAAAGCTTCCCGCATACCCAAACAGTTCAAAGATAAAGAAGGTTTTTGGTGCGGGATGTATGCCGGGCCGCTCTGTTTCGTTTACAACACCGAAAAATTGGCCGAGAAAAAGCTGCCGGTTCCCAAGTCCTGGGCGGACCTGTTGAAACCGGTCTATAAAGGCCAGATTCAGATGGCGAATCCGCAAACCTCCGGAACCGCCTATAACGTCATCACGACGATGATCACCGTTTACAAAGGCGACGAGGCCAAAGCGTTTGATTATATGAAACAGCTGAATAAGAACGTTTCTCAGTATACTCGCTCCGGAGCCGCTCCCGGTAAAAACGCGGCGCTCGGCGAGACTCCGATCGCATTAGGGTACGCCCACGATCAAGTCAAGCTGATTTCCCAAGGATACCCGTTGAAGATCGTTTTCCCGAAAGAAGGCACCGGTTTTGAAGTGGCCTCGATGTCCATGATCAAGGGCGGTCCGCAAGCGGACACCGCCAAAAAGCTTTACGACTGGATGCTCGACCGGGATGCCGCCAAGATTATGGCCAACTTCTTCCTCTCGGTCTTCGCGAAGGTGCCCTTGAAAGAAGGCGCCATTCCCCTCAACAAGGTCAAAGTGGTCAACCAGGATGACGAATGGGCGGGGAAAAACAAAGACCGGCTGGTAGAAAAGTGGCTTAACGAAGTATATCAAAAGTAAAACCGCAAAATTGTTTGGGAAAGTGGGGCTGCCCGCCCCACTTTCTTTGTAAGGAGGCGTCAGGCTTTGGACCTCAAATATTCTACAATGGCTGCTGGCCCGGTTGTGAACAAAAAGCGCATCAGCGACCCGCTGATCACGGTAGCGATCATCCTGATCTGGCTTTCGCTCTTGATATTCATCGTCTATCCGCTGGCCCGTTCGCTCTGGATCAGTCTCGTGGTAGACGGAAAGCTGTCACTGGCCCATTATGGATATGTCTTTACGCACCAATGGTTGCTTACACCCTTGTATAACTCGTTGGGCCTCGGAGTGCTGGTGGCCACGCTCTCGACTATCATCGGTTTCGGGTATGCTTACGGGTTGAACCGGACTAACATGCCCGCCAAGGGAATCTTCCGGCAATTGGCTCTGCTGCCGGTGATCTCACCGCCATTCATGTTCGCGCTCTCGGTGATTCTGCTGCTGGGCAAGAACGGCTTGATTACGAAATTATTAGGGTTGACCCATTTCGATATTTACGGTCTGCCCGGGCTGGTCCTGGTGCAAAGCCTGACCATGTTTCCCATCGCTTACTTGGTTTTGGACGGTGTATTGAAGGCGATTAACCCCGACATGGAAGATTCAGCTTTTAACCTCGGCGCTACCCGGTTTCAGGTCTTCTCGACCGTGACATTACCGTTGGCATTGCCGGGAATCGCTTCTGCCTGGTTGCTGGTCTTCGTCACTTCATTGGCGGATTTCGGAAACCCGATGGTGTTGGGCGGGGGCTTTGATGTTTTATCGGTACAGGCATATCTTCAGGTGACCGGCATGTTTAATGTGGCCAGAGGCGCCACGTTGGCAGTAATTCTGCTGGTTCCGGCGATGATCGCTTTTTATCTGCAGCGCTACTGGATTGCCAAGCGTTCGTACGTCACGGTCACCGGCAAGCCGACCTCGGCCGGAGTGGCGGGCGTGACACCGGTCACCAAATGGCTGTTAACGGCTTTTGCTTCCCTATTGTCGCTGACGATCCTCGGGTTTTACGCTGTCATTATTTACGGTTGCTTTGTAAAGCTCTGGGGCTACAATTGGAGCTTCACGCTGGAGAATTTCACCTATGCCTGGGATATTGGCAAAGATAGCATGATGGCTACGGTGACCATGGCGGGAATCGCCACGGCCATCTCCGGAATTTTGGCCATGGTCGTCGCCTTTTTGATGGTGCGGAAAGACTTCTTCGGAAAAAAGGCGATGGGTTTTGTCACCTTGATGGGTTATGCCGTTCCGGGTACGTTAGTCGGTATCGGCTATATCCAGGCTTTTAATTCCCCGCCGTTGATGCTGACCGGAACCATGTGGATTATCGTCTTTTGCTTTATCTTCCGTGAGATTCCAGTCGGTATTGAATCCGGGGTGGCTACGCTGAACCAGATCGACCCGGCCATCGAGGAGGCGTCGTCGAATCTGGGGGCTGATTCCCGCTATACATTTACCCATGTTACCCTGCCGCTCATCAAGTCGGCTTTCTTTGCCAGCCTTGCCTACAGCTTTGTGCGGAGCATGACTGCTGTTTCGGCGGTGATTTTCCTGGTCACGGCGCGCTGGTATCACTTGACTGCGTTGGTGTTGTCCCAGACTGAGATTATGAGGCTTGGCGCCGCCAGCGTCTTGTCACTCTTTACCATTATCATTGTCATGTTAGCATTTGTCATTATCCGCTGGTGCCTCGGTTCATCCGCAAATTCGGCGCCGCGTATTGGAGGTTGAAGCTCATGGGCGTAACTGTTACACTCGACCATATTATGAAACAATTTAAAACCCCCGGTGGGGGAACCATGACTGCGGTGGATGATCTAAGCTTGAACATCGCCTCCGGGAGTTTTGTGACTTTACTCGGACCTTCCGGCTGTGGAAAAACAACTACGCTGCGGATGATCGCCGGATTTGAGGTTCCCAACTCGGGCCGGATCTTCATCGACGGAGCCGATGTCACCGTGGTGCCGCCCAACCGCCGGAACCTGGCGATGGTCTTTCAGAGTTATGCTTTGTTTCCCCATCTGACGGTGGCAGGGAACATCGCTTACGGCTTGAAGCTCCGCAAAATCCCACCTGCCCAGATCCAGGAGCGGGTGGCGGCAGTGCTGAAAACGGTGGGACTGGATGGCTTGGGCGAACGGTATACCAATCAGCTTTCAGGCGGTCAGCAGCAACGGGTGGCGTTGGCCCGGGCGATTGTATTAGAGCCCAAAGTCCTGCTCTTTGATGAGCCGCTGTCCAATCTGGACGCCAAGCTACGGGAAGAGATGCGCAGCCGCATCCGGGAACTCCAGCAGAGTCTGGGAACTACCGCGGTTTACGTTACTCACGATCAGGTGGAAGCAATGACGATGTCAGACGTGATTGTGGTGATTAATCACGGGAAAATCGAGCAGATCGGCACGCCGGCGGAGATTTATGAACAACCGGCCTCGCGGTTTGTGGCCGATTTTATTGGCCGGGTAAACCTGCTTCCGACCGAAACCATCGCCACCGGAACGGATGGCTGCCAGGTCAACCTGTTCGGAAATCCGGTGAAATTGCACAGTTTTTCACAACCCGCCGCAGCCATGTTGATCGCGGTCCGGCCGGAAGCGGTCGAATTGCAGCCGGACGATGGCTGGAACGGGCCGCTGTTACCCGGGCGGTTGGTGAAAACAGTCTATGTGGGCCAGCATTTGGAATACACGGTTCAACTGGACGCCGGCCCCGAGATGACGGCAATTTCTTTCAACCGTTACCCGGGACTCAGTGCCGGAGATCCGGTCCGGATCGGGTTAAAACCGGATGCGATTCATGGGGTTCCCGCATAAGCCGACTGTCGATGAGGTAAAAAAATGGTCTGGAGCGAGAGGCTCCAGACTATATAGGATGAAATAAATTTCTTTAATAAGATTTGCATTCCTAAGGCCGAATGCAAATGGAATCAAAACGGAATTTATTTCATCCTATTACTGCAGTAATAAGTTGAATTAAATTCCTTAATTTATCCATCATGGCCGGCTTTAGGGACATGATGCATATTAGAAATTTAATTCAACTTATATATTTTAAAATACCCTAAAAACTCCGGTGGTGCGGGGACAATACTCACGCGAGCGCAAGGACAACTGGTTAGAGGAGGGGCGAATCATGTGGCGGCGTTTAAACGCTTATGACCGGGCACTGCTCGAAATGAAAGAACGGATCCGGGATCTCGCAGGAATGGTTGAGCAGCAACTGCAAAAGGCGATGCAGTCCTTTGTCGAGCAGGATGTGGCATTGGCTGAAGCGGTCATTCAGGGCGACGATCCGATTGATCGATTAGAGGCATCGTTGGAAATGGAAGCATTAGAGCTGATTTCAATCCAGCAACCTGTCGATCAAGATCTGCGTTTGCTGGCCGCAGTAATGCGGATTGGCAAGGAATTAGAGCGAATCAGCGACTATGCTTGCGATATTGCTGAAACTACGTTGAACCTGAGGAAAAAGGGAGAGTGGTTTAAGCCACTGATTGATCTGCCTCGCATGGCAGATCTGGTTCAAGGAATGTTCACCAAAAGCTGTGAGGCTTTTTACCGGAACGATGCCGCCACGGCCCGGCAATTGGACGATGACGACCAGGCCGTGGATGAGTTATACCTGATGCTTTACCAGGAATTGACGGAATTGATGCGGGCCGATTCCGCCAATGTGGACCAGGGATTCGCCATTTTATTAATTGTCCGGTATCTGGAACGGATTGGCGATCACTTGGTGAATGTCGCTGAAATGACGGTGTTTGTGGCGACCGGCGAACGCCATCCCTTTAAAACACGAAAGGAAGGACTTGAGCAATGAAAGCGCTGGCCGCCTTGATCGGCTTAGCCGGGGGATTGGGATTATTCCTCTTTGGGATGCAGTTATGTTCGGAGGGCCTCCAAAAGGTGGCGGCGCGCCGCCTCAAGCAGATGATTAAGTCCTTGACGGGCAATCCGGTTATCGGGCTGCTCATCGGAGCGCTGGTGACCCTCGCTTTGCAAGGCAGCAGCGCCACCACTGCCCTGGTAGTCGGATTTATCAGCGCCAAGATGATGACCTTGTCACAAGCGCTGGGAGTCTTACTGGGTTCAGCCATCGGGACTTCATTAACGGTTCAACTGATTGTATTCCGAACGGTTGAACTGGCTCTCTTGTTAATGTTTTTCGGCGCTTGGCTGTATCTCTTCTCCCGGAAAAAAAGATGGCGCAATGTAGGTCAGACGGTTCTGGGCTGCGGCCTGCTGTTCTATGGAATGTCGATTATGTCGGGGTCCATGGCGCCGTTCAAGGATTTCCCCATTGTTTCACAGACTTTGATCAGTCTTGAAAAATATCCGGTCTTGGAATTCTTGGTGGGCTTGTTTTTCTCGGCGATTATCCAATCCAGTCCGGCTTTTATCGCGTTGCTGATGAGTCTGGCGTCGCATCATTTAATTGGCGAGACATCCATCATTCCTTATATCCTGGGCGCGCACTTAGGCGGGACGGTAACGGGCGTCATCTCCAGCTTCGGCGTACCGAGCCATGATGCGAAACGGGCAGCCATGACGAACTTCGGGATCAAGTTCATCAACGGACTCATCTTTTTGCCATTGTTTCACCCGCTAACCCAACTGATGCTCTGGAGTTCCACGGATATTAGCCGCCAGATTGCCAATGCCCATACTTTTTTCTCGGTGGTAATGGCCATCGGCTTTTTACCCTTCACCAATCAATTGTCGCGGTTGGCGGAACGCTTCTTCCCCGAGAAACAAGCCGACTTAGGAGAAGCAAAATTCTTGCAGGAAGATTTATTAGAAGTGCCGGAGCTGGCGGTGGACCAAGCCCATCAACAAACTTTGGAGATGGGGCGGATCGTGCGCGACCGGATGCTAACCAAAGTCCTCGCCGCGCTGCAGTATGGGAATGAAGCAGTCATCGATGAGGTGGCCGAAACGGAAGGGGCCATCGATGCGCTTTACAAGAAAATCAGTGAATATCTGGCGGGCATGGCGGGAAAAAGTTTGCCCGACGATCTGATGCAGCGGACAATCCAAGTCTTATATGCGGCCAACGACTTTGAACATGTCGGCGATATTCTGATGAACATCGGTCAAATTGCCCGGAAAGTGGGGCTGGAATCGATGCAGTTTTCGGAAGAGGGTCTGGGAGAGCTGGCCGCTCTGTATAACCGGGTATATGCCAACTTCCACCTGGCGTTGTACGCTTTTGAGACCGGGGATTCCGCGACTGCCACTGAAGTGATGAAGGAACATCCGCGGATTTTACGCCAGGAAAAAGAGTACCGGTACAGTCATTTTGAAAGAATCCAGGAAGGCAATCCGAAAACCATTGCCACCAGTTCGGCGCATCTCGACTTGATCGAAGCTTTGTTAAGAATTGATGGACATGCGGTCAATATTGCCCAAGGCGTGTTGGGGATCGTCTAAATGCGTCCGATGGCTACTAAAGAGAGGGGATTTGCGAATGTTTGAAGCGGTTTTATTTGACTTGGACGGTGTGATCATTGATTCCAACAAAGGCATTACCGATTATTGGCAGGCGCTGGCCTCCAGCTACCAAATTTCGTTGACTCCGAGTGATTTTGAGCGGTATATCTACGGTTGTCCGGCCAGGGAAACCCTGGATTTACTGTTCACCAGGTTGACGAGCGCGGAGAAGGAAGCCGCTTTGCTTCAACTGATTAGCTACGAATCGAACTTGCGCTATACCGAGATCCCGGGAGCGATGGCTTTTTTACGAGCCCTGCGGGAACATGGCATTCCCACGGCGCTGGTTACCAGCGGCGAACAATGGAAAGTCGATATCATCCGGGAACAGCTTGGGATCGGGGAATTTTTCACGGAATTTATCACCGCTGATCAGATCCGGAATGGCAAACCGGATCCCGAGTGTTACCTGCTGGCAGCCCAGCGGTTGAATAAACCCGCCGCAAAATGCGTGGTCTTTGAAGATGCCGTAAGCGGAGTTGCCGCAGCAACCGCCGCAGGCGCTTTTTGTATCGGCGTGCAAAAAGGAAACATGGTCCCGCCACTCGTTTCCGCCGGAGCAGGACTGGTGGTGCCCGATTTTGAACAGGTTCAAATCGAGCTGTCGGAGTCCCAAACTCTCTCCGGGGGTCCTCAATTCGATCTCAAGCCGGTTTTGGAAGGGGTTGTACTGCAACGGTATTAATTTACGAGAGGAAGTTTTTCATTGGGGGCGAAAATATAAATCAAAATTTTTTATCTGATTCAACAAGGAAAACATGTCGCCGCTAAACATTTATCCGGAATATTCAGTGCGACCGATGGTGGCAAAGAACGAAGGGAAGATAGCTTCGTGCGCAAGCTCAGTTTCTTTTATAAACTACTCTTTTCCTTTATTGCCATCGGGATTATTCCCTTATTACTGGTTGGCCTGATTGCGTACGGGCTGCTGACGAATACCATTATGGATACGGTGAGCCGGCAAGCCTATAACAGTGTGGTTAAAATCAGTGAGAATATTGACATTCTTACCTCTGAATATGGCGAAATCATCGTCAGCCTGCTGTCCGAGGATGAACGGCTCCGTGAGGCTTTGGCCGGTAAAATTACCGAGGATTATCCGGTCATCCGTCAAAAAATAGCGGTACTGGCCGGGAAGCGGAATACGGCGCTTTATATTTTGAATCCTAAAGGAACCGTTGTTTTTGCCACTCATCCCTTACCCCGTTTTTACGATCCGGTCCTTTACCGGAATCAGGGCCTTTTTCAACAGGCGGACGCCCTAAAAAACGGCTACATCATCTATCCTCATCATTATGTGAATTCCATCGGTGACAATGTGGTTTACAGTATTGCCCGTACGATCCGGGATGAGCGCGATCGCCCGATCGGATACATCATCGTGGAAATCTTTAAAAGCCACATCGAGGATATCGCCAATAATATCAATGCGAACTTAAACTTAGATTTACTGGTGGTCGATTCGAATTTTTTTACCGTTGCTAACCTGCGCAGTCCAAAACTGGACGGTAAAATTTTTCACTTCAGTCAGAATCGTAAGTTGACCGCGATGGGAACCGGTTTTTTTCTCGCACGGGTCGCGGGCAAGCAATCTTTGATTGCTTTTCACACTTCAAAATATACGCGGTTTGTCACCATTGGCATTTTACCTGTGAAAGTGCTGCTTGAAAGCAGTAATTTTATTCGGTTCATTACTTTGCTGGCGTGTTTGCTGAGTTCCGTGGTTTGTTTAATTTTGGCGGTGTTAATTTCCCGGAATATTTCCCGCCCGATTTATGATTTGGTTGAATCCATGAAGCAGGTCGAGAGTGGCAACCTCCATGCGAGGGTCAATTTTCAACGCCGCGACGAGCTGGGGTTGCTCGGTCGAAGTTTCAACGCAATGGTGGGACGAATTCAGGATTTGGTCGACAATGTTGTCGCCAAGCAGCGTCAACTGCGCAATTCAGAGATTAAAGCCTTGCAGGCTCAGATTAATCCGCATTTTTTATATAATACCCTCGATTCCATCAAATGGCTAGCCAAGTTGAATCATGTGCCGCAGATTTCGGTGATAGCCACTCAGCTCGGAAAATTATTGCGCAGCAGCATTAATGATGCCGATCTTACGACGGTGGAAGAGAGTATCGTGACGATACAGAGCTATCTCGCGATTCAGAAAATCCGCTATCGTGATAAATTCGCCACCGTTGTCGAGATAGAGCCAAATATCTTGCACTGCCGCATCCCCAAGCTTATCCTGCAACCCATTGTCGAAAATGCGATCGTCCACGGATTCGAGGGCAAAAAATCCCAAGGCTGTTTAAGCATCCGGGGATGGTCGGAGCAGAGTGACCTGATTTTTGAGGTCGCGGATAATGGAGTCGGAATGAAACCGGAGTGGGTGGCGGCTATCAATGCGGGTCAAAATATTCAGTCCGCGTCAGCCGATGCCCATAGTATCGGAATCCAGAATGTCAACCGGAGGATTCAACTCTATTATGGCCCGGAGTACCGGTTAACTGTCCAAAGCCTGTTGGATCGGGGTACCAAGGTGACGTTGCGAATGCCAATCCAGCCCGAAACTGAAATCTCAAAACAGTTCGCTCCGGAGGATGCCAAATGATCAAGGTGTTGGTGGTCGAAGACGAGTATTTGGTCCGCAAAGGCTTGGTCCTTACCACGCCGTGGGAAAACTACGGCCTGGAGGTCATTGGCGAAGCCGAAAATGGCCAAGAAGGCCTTCTCTTAGCAACTGAGCTTCGACCGGATTTGGTCGTTACGGATATTCGGATGCCGAAGATGGATGGCTTGGAATTGATTGAACGATTGGAAGGGGTTATCGACGCGGAATATTTGATCATCTCCGGCTACAATGAGTTTGAATATGCCAAACAAGCCATGCGGCTGGGGGTGCGGGATTACCTTCTGAAACCCATCGACGATGAGGAGTTGTACCAGATATTGGAACGACTTTCCGGACTAATCCAGAGCAAAAAGAAACTGCAAAAAGTTCAAGATAGTCTTCCCCTGATCCAAGACAGCAAACTTCAGTTATTCAATGAATATCTGTCGGACAACGAATGGAAAGTGAAAGAAAACTATATCCGGGAAGCAATAAAATACTTGAAATTGCATTATCGCGAAGATTTGAATATTCGAAAGGTGGCCGACTCCCTTAAAATATCCGAAAGTTATTTAAGCCGCCTTTTTAAAATGGAGACGGGTTATACTTTTGTCGAGTACCTGACGAATTACCGAATTAAGAAAGCCATCGAATTATTAAAGGAAAAGAGCGAAAAGGTCTACGAGATCGCGGAAATGGTCGGTTACAGCGATTCGCGTTATTTCAGCGCGCTGTTTCGAAAGTATGTCGGCGTCACTCCAAGCGAATTTAAAGACGGGTTAAGTCGCAAAAACTAGCTTGATATTGCCTATTTAAAAAATAAGATGTTCGAAAAAGTATAATTTAAAAGAGATGGGCATAGATTGATACTGCCAATTTCGGCGAGGATTTAATCAAAAGGTATTATTCCGTAAAAAAGAATAAAGAATAGAGCTTAAGGAGATATTACGAAAAGAGAAGATCTCCCTTCGGTTCCGGAAGAAGATTATTCAGTAACTAAAGAAGCGTATTCAGTAACCGCGCAAGCCCATTCAGTAACAGAACAAGCTCATTCAGTAACTAAATATGGACATTCAGTAACTGAACAAGCTCATTCAGTAACAGAACATGTTCATTTACTTACTGAATATGTTCATTTAGTTACAGAACAAGCTCATTCAGTAACTAAATCAGTTCATTCACTAACCGAACATCTTCATTCAGTAACTAAATCAGCATATTCACTAACAGAAAAAGCTCATTCACCAACCGAAACAGCAAATCGCAAAAAACACCTTGACGAAAACCCCACTCCATGATAAACTAAGCATCCGCCCGAGAAAGCGGAACCAACCAAACCCGCAGCTCAAAGAAGAAAAAGCAGTTGACAACCAGAGCGGGACCATGGTAAGATAAGCATCCGCGCCACGGGAAGACCCAAAGCGCGGCAAGCAAAAAAAGCGGATTGACAAAGGCCGGGAAACATGATAGGATAATTCCTGCCGTGGAAAACAAATCCGCAGGTAAACGAAAAAAAGAGGTTGACAAA
>NZ_SLUN01000033.1 GCF_004340685.1 Hydrogenispora ethanolica
GTCAGCCTCCTTCGTATTGTAGCTCTGTTCTAAGCTCTCGCTTAGTTTAACCTACGTTTTGCGAATCGGATGCTGGCACTTCCATTATATCTTACTATCGGTATTGCCGCTGCGCATCAGTTTCAGTTGCGCCAGGCTTAAAGCGAAGATGATCATGAACAAAACAAAGGCCAAAGCCGAGGCATAGCCCAGCTTCATATATTCGAAGCATTGGCGGTAAATATAGAAAACCGAAACATTGGTGGCGTCGGCCGGCCCCCCGTTGGTCATGATCTTGATCTGGTCGAACACCTGGAACGAAGCAATGGTGGTCACAATCAACACGAAAGTGCTGGTTTCCTTCAACAATGGCAAGGTGATATTCTTGAAAATGGTCAGGACATTGGCCCCGTCGAGCCGCGCCGCTTCGTAATAGCTGACCGGAATGTCCTTCAAAGCGGCCAGAAACAATACCGTATAATAGCCGATGACCATCCACGCCGAAACCAGCGCGATACAGATCAGGGCCTGGTCGGGGTCGCCCAGAAAGGTCTGGGCCGGCAAGCCCAGCAACTTGATCGCGCCGTTCACCATTCCCCGCTGTTCCTCGAACATAAACATCCAGATGATGCCGGCCACCACCGTCGAGACGGAGAACGGCATGAAATTGACGGTCCGGATGAACTCCTGAAACTTGCCGGGGATCGAATGGATGAAAACCGCCAGCAAGAGCGAGATCCCGTAGACCAACGGCACAAACATTAAAGAATATAAAGCGGTGGTGCGCAGGCTCACCCACCAGTCCAGATCGCCGCTGAGCGTCCAATAGTTTTTGAGACCCACGAATTGCATGGGCTCCAGGGCGTTCCAATCGTGGAGGCTTACATAAAAAGCGATCACGATCGGCAAAAAGATGAATACCGCCAGGCCTATCAGGTCGGGAGCCAGCATCAGATAGGCGAAGAGGTTCTCCTGCACCTTCGGACGGGTCAAAAATCGGCTTTGGATATGGTTCTGCGGGAACTCATGACTCACTTTCTTTGTAAATGATTCCAGTTTCATTTCAATCTCCCATTTTCGAATCACCCTCCATCTTACCTGTCCGCCTCAAGGCGGGTGGAGCGATGGAGGGTGATTCGAATGTCCCATAATGTAAACTAGCAGAAAATCACATTGAGCCCTTAAAATCTTTCAAGAATTGCTTGATCTTCTGGTCCGCTTTTTGAGCCGCCTGCCTCGGAGCGACATTCTTGAACATCACCTCTTGCAGCGCATCGCCCACAAAACCGACGATCTCGGCCGGGTAACGCGGTTCGCCGATGGCGGTTTCATAGATCTGATCGGTGAATACTTTGCGCAACCCTTTGCCATAGATCGCCGCGCCGGCCTGAACCACCGATTTGCGGGGCGAGTAGGCGAACTTAACCTCGGTGCACCATTTCAGCGGCAGATTGACGTTTTCGGCCAGGGCCCACATGGCGAACTTGGCGGCGGCGTCGGCATTCTTGCTTTTGCCGTTGACCATGAACTTCCAGCCGCCGGCATCGGTAGCCGCTTTGCCGCCGGGCGGAGTGGGTAACGGAACCAACCCGATATTTTTATCGGCGAAATCCTTTTCCAAACGGGCAATGATCCAGGTGCCGCAGATCTGCATGGCCGCCGAGCCATCGCCGATAAATGGCTCCCACGTGCCCTTGGCCAGTTTGCTGGGGGCTCCGGCTTTGATCAAGTCCGCCCACAATTTGAGGGCATTCTCCACCGCCCGGCCTTTAAACGCGGATTTCTTGGTTTGAACATTGATCACGGTCCCGCCGCCTTGCCACAGGAACGGATACCAGGTGAAGTTCTGGTAATAGCCTCTTTGCGGTTCGATCACCAGTCCGGCGACTTGGTCGGTCTTCAGCTTTTTGGTGGCGCCGATCAATTCCTGCCAGGTCTTGGGCGGGGCGACATTGGCCTTGGCCAGCATGTCTTTGTTGTAATACAAGCCCAACAGTTCCACTTCAAACGGGATGGCGTAAATCTTGCCTTTGACGGTTACCGCATCCAGGGAACTCTTCAAGAAATCGGCGCGGATCTTGTCCGTGAAGTAAGGTGTCAAATCCAGCGCCAGTCCGGAGTTGGCGTATTTCAAGAAATCGCCGGGGCTGATCACAAACACATCCGGTCCGCTATTCGCGGCGAAGGCGGTCGTCAACTTGGCCCCCATATACTCCGATTCGGGAATATTTTCGTAGACGATCTCGACATTGGGGTTGACCTTCATGTACTCCTGGCCCAGGGAGATCATGAATTCTTTCTCGTAATTGGAATGAAAAGTCCAGAATTTAATCCTGGTCTTTTCTTGGGCTCCGGCTGTGCAAACTCCGGCAAGTAAGGTTAAAACAGCCAGCAGACCGAGCAAACGCCAAACTCTTTTTCTCATGACAACTACCTCCCTTAAATGATTTGAGTCCGTGGCTTTATTATAGAACCTCCGCCAAAACCGGATAACGGAACAAGTCTTGGTTAAGGGGTAGGATTTTTGGTTTTTGCAAAATCCCATCACCGATGAAACGGTTGAAAGATTTCACCGTAACTTTATCCAAAAATCCTACCCCAAAACCAAGACTTGAGGCCCTCAACATTTTTTAGAATCATGGTATGATGAGGTAAGAAAGAAAAATTGGAGGGTTTGCCAATGAACGATCTGCTCTACCCGGCCGCTTCCTTAAGCACAATCGCCTATGCCAGAAACGCCAAAAGAAACCGCCTTTCCAGCTTTGACCGGACTGGCGGCAATGATGACCGGATCTATCTCGCACCGGGCGAAACCCGCACCATTGCCGATATCGCCGGAGCAGGATGCATCAACCACATCTGGTGTACCCTTGCCGGGGAGAACTTTGTGGAGGAGAAGAACTATTTACGGAAGGTCGTGCTCCGGATGTACTGGGACGCAGAGGAAAATCCCAGCGTCGAGGCGCCGATCGGCGACTTTTTCGGGATGGGGCACGCCCAATGCCGGAACTTTGTCTCGTTGCCGTTGCAGATGAGTCCGGAGAACGGCAAGAGTTTTAACTGCTGGTTCCCGATGCCTTATGCCACCCGGGCCAGGATCGAAGTACTCAATGAATGCGATAAACAGACCATTTTCTATTTTTATGTGGATTACGAAGCGTATAACTCCTTGCCTGATAACCTGCTGCGGTTTCACGCGGTCTGGCACCGGGAATGCCCCACCAAAGGCCGGAAACAGGGCGGCATAACCAATCGGGAATGGCTGTTTGAGGGCAAGAACACGACCGGGGACGAAAATTACGTCATCTTGGAAGCGGAAGGTCGCGGGCATTACGTGGGCTGCAATATTAATATCCACAATTTGCGGGACACCGCCAAATGGGATTGGCCGGGTGAAGGAGACGACATGATCTTTATCGACGGCGAAAAATGGCCGCCCACCCTGCACGGCACCGGAACCGAGGATTACGTCAATATGGCCTGGTGCCCGACGCAGGAGTATTCCGCCCCATATCACGGCTTGATTTTGGGCGGAAAAGACAACTGGAAGGGCCGGATCAGCTACTACCGTTACCACATCCAGGATCCGATCATGTTCGAAAAGTCCATCCGGGTCACCATCGAACACGGCCACAACAACCACCGCTCCGACGACTGGTCAAGCACGGCCTATTGGTATCAGAGCGAACCCCACCTGAAGTTTAAACCGCTTTTGCCCGTGAAACTGCGGTTGCCCATTGATGAAGAGGAGTTCCAATGGGAATGGAAATAATCGTAAAAAAACCGGGGCTTTTAAAAGCGCCGGTTTTTTGATGCTTGATTCAAGTGCGGAAACCAATTTTAGGTAATGCAACCGCAATACATTAATATACAATACATTAATATATTATTAGGGTTGAAAAAGATCGCCCCGATTAGACCGGAAATAATGATTGATCGCTTCATCGGCTTTGGCGGCGATGCTTGAAAGCGGCTTCCCGGTGAAGAGGGCGTTCTGAATCGCTTTACTGACGACATTCGATATTTCCGAAGGATAGCGCGGTTCGGGGACGGCAAACGGCAGGATCTGCCGGCTGAAGATGCGGCCCTTGTCGTTGCCGAACAGCTTCTCGGCCCGCTTCAGCACACTGAGCCGCGCCGGAAACTTTGAGCTGGCTTCGGTGCACCATTCGATGGGCCGCGCCGGATCGGCGCCCCACATCCACAGGCTGAAAGCCACCGCTTCATCCTTAAACTTGCTGTTGGGGTTGATGACCTGGAACCAGCCGCCGTAAACGCTTCTGACCCGGCTTCCGGGAAGAACCGGTACCGGTACCACGCCGTATTCGAATTGCGGATAATATTTTTCGAGCATTCGGACAGCCCAATAGCCGCAGATCTGCATCGCTGCTTTCCCGCTGGCCAATGGATAAATATCGGGAGCCAGTTGAACCGCTGTTTCTAGGCGATAGCTATATGGCGCTAAATTCCGCCAGAGTTCCAATGCTTTGATACCCATGGTTTGAAAAGAAGCGACGTGAGTTTTCTCAGTGAACACGCCATCGCATAATTGCATTAAAAACGTATAAAAAATGAAGTTCTGATAGTCGCTGGGCTGTACCGGGAGGTAGATTCCGGCCATATTGCCCGAGTTTAAAATTCTGGCGCAACGCAACAGCTCGGCCCAGGTGCGCGGGGGCGATAACTTTTTCTGATGAAAGACCCTTTGATTATAAAATAATGCCACCGGCTCCCGCTCAATGGGAATCCCCATGATTTGGCCATGGTAGCTTACCGTCTCCAAACTCGGTTTATAGAAATCGGCGCGCAATTCTCGGGATAAATAGCGATCCAGCGGCAAGGCACAACCGGCCTTGGCGTACTTTAAAAAGCTGCCCGCCGAGATCAAATAGACATCGGGGGCGCTATTGGTGGCGAAAGCCGTCGGCAACTTGTTCGTCAAGTAATCGGTGAAAGGGATCAACTCCAGGCTTACCTGAACCCCCGGATGTTGGTCATTCCAAAGTTTGAGCCAATCGTATAAAATATAATCTTCCTTATTGGATTTGAACTTCCACATCACCAGCCGTTTGACGGTTTTTGCGCCGGCATCGGTCCGTGATGAAACGCCGCCGCTCGATCCACAGCCCGCCAAGTTGCCGAGGACCAGCAGCAGCGGCAGAACGATAAGCATGGCTTTTCGAATGGCTGGTTTCATCTTTCAGACCATCCTTTCCCGGTATTCGTTGGGAGTCATTCCGGTATGTTTTTTAAACACTTTATTGAAATACTTTACATCTTTATAACCCACCATCTCCGCAATCTCATAGGTTTTCAGATCCAACTGCCGCAATAGCGCTTTGGCCTGTTCCACCCGGAACTCGGTCAAGAAATTGGTAAAGGATACTCCGGTTTCCCTTTTAAAAAGGTCACTTAAGTAGGATTCGTTCATAAAAAAGTCAGCGGCGATCTGCCGTAGCGAAATATCGTTGAAATAATGGTTCTTAATGTAAGTAATGATATGATTGATAATTCTCCGGCAGCCCGGTTTGTTGGCGGCGCAAAAATGAGCGGCGATGGACTTGGTGTATTCGGAGAGCAGCGCTTGAAGGTCGTCGATATTATCGCTGGCGGTTATTTTGCCGATCATTTCGCTGTTGGCGGTCTCCCGCGGGAGTGCGGCCGCACCGTTCTCCGCCAGATTTCCGGAAACGGTGACGATAAATTCGGCGACCAGGTTTTTGAACTTGGTCGAGTCCCGGTCGGCGATCTGCCGGAACTTCTGAATCATCTGCTGCAAAATAAGGCTGGAACGGTCGCCATCCCCCAAATGCATGGCTTCCAAAAATTCCGCTTCCAGCTCCAGCGGATAACTGTCCGGGCCGGCCATGGGATTCATTTCCCCGAAACGGATGAGGCTGTTCTTCGGGAAAAAGAACTTATTCCGCATAATCACCAGGCATTCCTTATAGGCGGCGCGGAATTGGTCCGGCTGTTCATGCGGCTCGCTCATGCCAATGGTAAGGCTCTCCGCCAGTTGAGCGCTTAATTCGGCATGAAGCGCTCCCACTTGACTTTGGAGCGCTGCCGGATCGTGGTCCGTCGCCGGCAGCAGGCAGCAATACCCGCCGTTATGAAGATCCAGGACGCAGCCGTTCCGGGCATCCATCGCCTTTCTCACCGCTTCCCGGAATAAAGTCAGTTTTTGCAGATTGGTTTCAAATTCTTCCGCAGGGAGACCGGCTAAGGTCACATTATCCAGCTGAATGAAACAGAGGATGAATGGCGCAAAGAAGAGCCCGCCTTCCCGGGAGTCCGGCGTCAAATCGTCTAAAATACGGGGCTCCGGATTGTATACCAGTTCCTGAAAGATCCTTTCGCGCCGGGATTGCGCGGCTGCTCTTTTGAGAGCGTCGAGTTCCGCTTCCTCCCGTTTTTGGGCCTCCCGGCCAAGTTTGCCGGCTGCGACTGTTTTGAGGCTATTCAGTAGATCTTGATAAGCGGGAGGTTTTAGGATATAGTCCACAGTTCCCAACTTTAGTGCCTGTTGAGCATATTGAAAATCCGGATAACCGCTCAAAATGATAAACTGGAGTTCCGGGGCGACCAGTTTCGCTCGTTCGATCAACTCCAAGCCATCCATCACCGGCATCTTAATATCGGTAATGACGACATCGGGGCGGTCCTGGGCGATCAGTTGCAACGCCCCCGCCCCATCCCTGGCGCGACCGGTTATCTCCCAATCCTCGCCGGCCCGCTGGATCACCATTTCCATACCGCGCAACACTTTGGGCTCATCGTCAGCTAAAAGTATTTTTAAGGTCATCTCGGAACCTCCTCAAGCCTCAGTCGTCGGAAGCATGATGGTCACCTTGGTACCCTTATCGATTTCACTTTCGATCTTTACCCCATACGGGCTGCCATAATAATACTTGATGCGGTGGTGAACATTGGCAATCCCGATCCCCCGCTGGACCGGATCCCCATGGTTCTTTTGCGCCGTGATCGTTGCCAACTGCGCCTCGGTCATTCCCTTGCCGTCATCGCTGATCTCAAAAATCAGGTTTTCCCCCTGGCGATAACCCTTGATCAGGACTTTACCGTAACCCCTGCCGTTGGTGATTCCGTGATTCACCGCGTTTTCGACGAAGGGTTGAATTAAGAAGCTTAAGATCTCACAGCCGAAAATGTTCGGATCAACTTGCAATTCATAAGTCAGAGCATCTTCAAAACGGGCCTTTTGAATGAATAGATAATTTTCGATCTGTTGCAGTTCTTCCTGCACGGTTACGTTGCTATTGCCTTTCTTAATGCTATAGCGCAATATTTCACCCAATTTGGTGATAAGGACGCTGGTTTCTTCATCGCCTTTCAAGACTAACATCCAATAAATCGTATCCAGGGTATTATAAAGAAAATGCGGATTGATCTGAGCCTTTAACGCTCTTAATTCAGCTTCCTTCTCGCGTAAGTTTTCCTGATAGACCTCTTCGATCAAATACCGCAGTTCCTTGGTCATTTCATTGAAAACCTCATTCAACTCCTTCATTTCATCCACCGGGTCGGCGGCCGAAGTGGCAGCGGCGTTTACATTCAAATTGCCGGCCATCACCTTTCTCATCGAACGCACCAATTCCCTTACTGGGCCGGTGATCTTTTGGGAAATAATGACCGAGATGTAGATGGCCACGATGATGGCGACGATGCCAATGATCAGGATTAACCTTTGAATGTTGGCATAGTTCTTATTTAAATCGTTGATTGAGACAATGCTCAACAGCTTCCATTGCGTCACATCATTGGTGATAAAGTTGATCACAAATCCTTTGCGCAATGCCGAGCCGGCGACGGCATTTAAAATGCCTTTTTGAAGAATTTTGCCGTATTCGCCGTAAACATTGGCGCCGACCCATCTTTCCGGCCTTCCCGCAATAATATTGCCCTGGCGATCCGCGATATAGGCGGCGCCGATATCCCCTTCCATCGTGAAATTATCCCACAGTTTGGTTTCACGGACTACCATAATGATGAAGCCGATATCCTGAAACGTGTCCAGATCTCTGATCTTGCGGGCCACCAGGAAAAAATGATCGCCCCGGTTCTTGGCGGCATAGCGGACGAATTCACTGCGGGAAAAAAGCATCTCGCCCCGGCTATGCTCCAATCTCCGTTCGATTGCGGCAATATGTGAATGAACATACTCGACCAATTCAATCTCCGCTTCTTGATAGATCGCCCCGGACTTTGAAACGATAAAGAAACCTTCAATCTCATTGGAGATGGCATAGCTTAATTCCGGGGAAAACCTACTGATAAAAGCGTCGGCGTTTCTGCCCTTAACCAATAATGCCTGGATTTCCCGGTTGGAGATGATCGTCTTCGAAAAGAGATCGAGATCAGCGACGAACTTGGTCAATTTTTCGTTTTTCTGTTTCAAAATGACTTGAATATAATTTTTATTGATATCCTGGACCGTGAAACGAATCACATAATCGGTGGCGATCTGCTGGAAAACAATCACGATAAAGATGAGAATCGAGAAACTAACCGCCATCCTTCTGCTGAAGCCCGTCAGTCGTAAGCCTTTTAACATTTTCCCTCGCTCATTGGAACTCATTGCTGGTTTCATTGGATATTTCTATAAAATGGCTAGTTATCCTTTATTAAACAGATATCGTTTACTCTGTAACAGGAAAGCACTCGTTGAATGGTCAACGAGTGCTCATTTGATAATATTGTTTAGTTTTTGCTATCCGATCCGGTATTGCTTATTATTCCGGATCGTTATATCACGAATCAGTCATACAGCAATGGCTTGATCTGGGCCGAATCGATGTTGGTCCGGTCATACCAGAAGAACCCGGTATCGATGACCTTTTTCACCTTTTGGCCTTTGATGGCCATGACTGCGGCTTTTACCGCTTCATAGCCGATGCCGATCGGGTTCTGGGTGATCGCGCCGGCCATCTTGCCGGAATGGACCGCGTCGATCTGGGGCTTCCCGGAGTCATAACCGACGACCACGATCTTGCCGGTCTTTTTCAGTTCGGTGACTGCGTTCAAAACGCCGATAGCCGAACCCTCATTGGCGCCGAAGAAGCCTTTCAGATTGGGATGAGCCTGCATGATCGCCTTGGCAAGGTCGGTGGATTTGAGATGATCGCCCGCGCCGTATTGGATATCCACGATCTTGATATTGCGGTACTTGGATTTGATGCGGTTCACGAAACCATCGCGACGGTCAATTCCGGTCCGGCTGGTTTGGTCATGGACGATGACCGCGACCTCGCCCTTACCGCCGATGAGTTGCGCCATTTTATCGGCGGCCAGAGCGGCGGCGGCTACGTTGTCCGTGGCGGCGGTCGCCACCGGGATGTCGCTGTCGACTCCGGAGTCAAAGCCGATGACCGGGATGTTCGAAGCTTTGGCCTGCATCAACAGGGGTATCACCGCTTTGCTGTCGAGAGCGGCCAGGCAGATGGCTTTGGGGTTTTTGCTGAGCGCGGTCTGGAGCATATCGATCTGCTTGTCGACCATCGCTTCGCTCTCCGGGCCTTCGAAGGTGATGTCGACGTCAAATTCCTTGGCCGCCTTTTCAGCGCCCAGCTTGACCGCTTGCCAGAATTGATGCTGGAATCCTTTGGAGATGACCGGGATATAGATTCTGGGGTTGGCCGCAAGGGAAAGACCGCTGAGCAGTGAGACCACCAATAACAGGCAGACCAGGGTAAAACCGATTCGGACCTTCTTCATGTCTATTCCTCCCTTTTTTATTGTATCAGCCCCGGTTCCGGGGCGGAATACCGTCCCCATAACCCAGCGGCTAATGGGCTTTTTTCCGCCGGATGATATCCATATAGACCGCCAGGATCACCACCGACCCGACCACCACCGTCTGCCATTCCTGGGGAATCGAAAGGATCCGCAAGCCATTGGTCAGCACGCTCATCACGAATGCGCCGATGACTGTTCCCAAAATGGTGCCTTCCCCGCCGCTGAGTGAAGTGCCGCCGATGACCGCGGCGGCGATGGCTTCCATTTCGTAGCCCTGGCCGAGGGCGGGTTGGGCCGAGGCCAGCCGGGAGGCCATGATGATCCCCGCCAGGCCGCTGAATGCTCCGCCCAGGGTGTAGATGCCGATCTTCCAGGCATCGACATTGATCCCCGACAGGCGGGCCGCCTCTTCGTTACTGCCGAGCGCGAAGGTATAGCGGCCGAGGGCGGTCTTGGTCAGAACCAAATTGGCGATGATGGCCACCCCGAAGAAGATCCATACTGCGCTCGGGATCCCTAAAACCGTGCCCATGGCGATATTCATGAAAGGAAGCGTGTCCGTGAAGTAGATCGGCTTGGTGCCGGAGATCACCAGTGAAAGCCCCTTGGTGATCATCATCATGCCCAGGGTCGCGATGAACGGCGGAATCTTCATCCGGGCGGTCAAGGAGCCGCTGATGAAGCCGCATAGGGCTCCGGCGGCCAGGCCGCCGAGCACGCCGATATAAATGGGCAGTTTCAAGAAGGTGATGAAGACGCCGGTCATCACCGCTCCAAAAGTCATCACCGTGCCCACCGAGAGATCGATCCCGCCGGTAATGATGACAAAGGTCGTCCCCACGGCCAGTACCCCATTGACCGCGGTAGAGAGCAGGATGCCGATGATATTGTTGACGTTGGCGAAATTGGGCGAGGCGAGCGAAAAAAAGATAAACATCACAATCAGGCTGGCAAAAGCCAGAATCTTCTGGGTCGCGCTGGAGCGGAACAGGGATCGTTGCGGAACGCCTTTCGGCTCCGTCACTATCGGTACATTCCTCATCTTCTCAAAACCCTCCCATTCGGTATTGGTAAAAGCGTTGTGATAAACCCTGTCAGGGAAAAACGCCCGCCATTTAACGGCTGGTCGCATACTGCATGATCCGTTCCTGCGTGGCCTCGGCTGCGCTCAGTTCGCCGGTGATCCGGCCTTCGCACATCACCACGATGCGGTGGCTCATCCGCAAGATCTCGGGCAACTCCGAGGAAATCATGATGATGGCCTTGCCGCTCTCCGCCAACCTGTTCAACAACTTATAAATCTCGCTCTTGGCGCCGACATCGATCCCGCGGGTGGGTTCATCGAAGATCAGGATGTCGCAGTCCCGCACCAACCATTTGCCGACGACCACCTTTTGCTGGTTCCCGCCCGAGAGATGCTTCACTCTCTGTTGCAGACCGGGAGTCTTGATCTGCAGCTCCTCCACGATCGCCTGGGCCTGGCTGCGGGTCCGCGCCACATTGACCCAGCCCATGAAACCCAAAAAGCGCTCAAAGGCGGCGAGCACAATATTGGTTTCCAGCTCCATCCCGAGGATCAATCCGTACCGTTTCCGGTCCTCGGAGAGGTAGCCGATGCCGCAGCGAACCGCATCCTTGGGGTTCTTTATGCCGATCCGGCGACCCTTCACATAGATCTCCCCGGAATCGATGGGGTCCGCTCCGAAGATGGCCCGCGCCACCTCGGTGCGGCCGGCGCCCATCAGTCCGGCGAAACCGAGGACCTCGCCTTTTTTCAGTTGAAAGCTGACATCCCGGATTAGCCGGCCCCGGTTCAGGTTTTTGACTTCCAGCACGATTTCCGAACCGGCGTCAACGGTATTTTGATGAAATGTCTCGTAGATTTCCCGGCCGACCATCATGCCGATGATCCGGTCGATGGTGACATCGGCCGTCACCACGGTATCGATATAGCGTCCGTCCCGCATCACGGTGACCCGGTCGGAGATCTGCTTTAACTCCTCCATCCGGTGGGAGATGTAGATGACGCCCACTCCTTTATCGCGGAGTTGGCGAATGATCCGAAAAAGTTCCTTGATCTCGGCCTCGGTCAAGGTCGCGGTCGGTTCATCCATGATCAGCACCTTGGATTGGTAGGATAACGCTTTGGCGATCTCGACCATCTGCTGTTTGGCGACGGTCAGGTCAGCCACCCGGATCCGCGGATCCAGATCCAGATGTAACGCATCCAATAGTTCCTGAGTCTGGCGGTTCATCTCTGGTTCATTCAGGATGAAATGGGCCCTTTGGCGCGGTTCGCGGCCAATGAAGATATTCTGGGCCACCGTCAGATGGGGCATCAGATTAAACTCCTGATAAATAATGCTGATCCCCAATTCCTGGGCCGTCTTGGGATTAACGATCTCCACTTCCTTTCCCTGATAGAAGATGCGTCCGGCATCTTTCCGGTATACACCGGTGAGTACCTTCATCAGCGTCGATTTTCCGGCGCCGTTCTCGCCGACCAGCGCATGAATCTCGCCGGAGCGGAGCTCAAACTGGCACTGGCTGAGCGCATGAACTCCGGGAAAGGTTTTTTCGATTCCTTCCATCCGAACCAGAATTTCATCCATACTTGTGATCACCCCGCCGTTATCTGTTATTATGAATCGATCGTCACGAATTCAGGTTCAATCAATGCTACGGGCTGGTTTCACGGAACCACGGATCAAAAAATTAGACTCCAAAAGTACCCGGGTGGGGGAAGAATTTTTATGTTTCATCCGGTGCACTAATATGTCCACCGCCATCTGCCCCATCATGTAAGCGGGCTGGTTAATTGAAGTAAAGAAAGGGTTTAATACCGATGCGGAATCGTTATCATCAAAACAGACAATTCCGATGTCCTCGGGAACATTGAAGTTCGCTTCCCGCAATGCAACAACCCCCCCAATCGCTAAAAAGTTGTTCACGGCAAAAATCGTGGTTGGCCGGGGAGCCTGTTGTAATAAATTACGGACCAGTCTGGTCCCGGTTTCGATGTTCGGTTTGTCTCCGTAAAGAATTAATCGTTCATCAATGGGGATGCCGGCGTTCAGTAAAGCCGCTCGATATCCATCGATTCTTTGGCGGTGAGCTGAATTCTCTTGAGAACCGGAGATTATCGCAATAGTTTTATGGCCTAAGCCAATTAAATACTCGACTAAGCTTTGCGCATTACGCTGGTTGTCTGTTCCCACGAAATCAGTTATTAATGCTTCAACCTCGCGGTCCACCAGTACTAAAGGTATCTCCCTTTTAATAACTGTTTTTAGGTTAATAACCTTGGGAGAGACCGGAGCGATAATCAAACCGTCAATCCTGCGTTCAAGAAACATTTGAATATAGGTCTGTTCTTTCTGAATATCTTCATCAGTATTTCCGAAGATAACAGCAAATCCATCTTCATTCGCTTGATCTTCGGCGCCACGTAACAGGGTAGTGAAAAAATGATTCGTAACATCGGGGAGAATCACTGCAATGGTATTGGTGGTTTTTCGCACCAAGCTGCTGGCGTTGCTGTTTGGAATAAAATGTAACTCTTTCAGCAGGGATTGAACCTTAATCCGGGTTTCCTCACGAACATACGGATGGTTATTAAGCACCCTGGAGACAGTGGTGGTCGAAACCCCCGCTTTTCTTGCAACATCATAAATCGTTGCCATTTCCCTCTGCTTATGAAACCTCTTTCAAAGAAATTTCCATAAACCAACATAGAATAAAATGGTTAATCGGTCAATTTTATGAAACCCATTTCATAGAAAATATTCAACTTTAAGACAGCTTTTCCTTCATAAATTTAATTTTTATTTAAATTTTTTTTGCCATTTGGTTACATCATCTTGAGATTACAACATAGAAAGGAATCTCCCAGGATTTTAGGGAGTGCTTAGTCGCTGTTATTCAGCGGGGCATTCTTTTTTGACCCGCCAGCCACGTCCAGGCAATTGACCGTTTATTCTCGCCTCTTAAGTCGTGGCCTTCCGTGAGTGCAAATCGATGCGAACTTGATAATCTTTAAAGAAACTTCGCAACACAATATGTAATAGCCTTTTTCAAGGTTTCTCACATTATTGTGTTGCGAAGGATACTTATGGATTAAGAATCTTCTAGAGTTTCCCGGGAACTTACTTTAGTTTAGTAGACTTTCTTCCAGTCGGCGATGTTTTGTTTGTCAAACTTAAAGGGATCGCCCAACATGATTTCAGTTCCGTCTCCCACCTTAATGATCTTTTTGGTGCCAAGCCGGCCGGCTTTAAATGACTCGCCGGCCTTGCCGGTAATCGAGCCTTTTACCAGCGCGTCCGCCGCATATCCGGCCAGATAACCGACATCGATGGGATTCCACAGGTACATCCATTCGCAGACGCCGCTCTCGATGTAGTCCGCCATCTCGCTGGGTAGCCCCAAACCGGTCAGATGGACTTTGCCCTTCAAACCTTTGTCGGTGAGAACCTTGCCGGCCGCGGCAATGCCCACGGTCGTCGGGGCGATGATCCCCTTCAAGTTCGGATAGGATTTGAGCAACGCTTCCGTTTCGGAAACGCTCTTATCCCGCAGATCATCGCCGTAGGCCACTTTAACCAGTTTGATCTGACGGTATTTCGGATTTTTCAGTTCTTCCTTCATCCACTGAATCCAGGTATTCTGGTTGGTAGCTTGTGACGTTGCGCTTAAAACGGCGATCTGGCCTTTACCGCCGATCATTTTGGCGACGGCTTGAATCAGGATCCGGCCGATGCGCTCCGAATCCGCCTGGTTGACATGGACCAGCCGGCTTTGAGGATTTACGGCGGAGTCCAGCGAAAGGACTTTAATTCCTTCCCTGGCGGCTTTGGTCAGAACGGGCTGGAGGGCATCCTGGTCATTGGCGGAGACGGCGATAGAATCCACCCGTTGGGCAATCAGCTCCTCCACCATCTGAATCTGCGCTTCCACCGTCGGTTGATCGGGGGCTTTCAGGATCGCCGTTCCTCCCAACTCCCCAATGGCATTCTTGAATCCTTCCATCATCTTCTCGCCGTAAGGATTGCCGGTATTCTTAAATACGATGGCAAACCGTTTGGGGGATGCGGCCAGGCTAAGGCTACCGAACAATACCAGCGCCAACGCCAGGGAAATGATAGTCCTTACTGCCTTTTTCACTTTTCTTCAACCTCCCTTTTGTTTTTATATAAAACAGTCCTGGGACCGTTTTATATCGTTTTGTCGATTTTCCTCCGTTCCTCCCATTGCTGCATCTGCGGTTGTTTGCCGCGCAAGTTCAGTTTCAGATTGGGGATCATCACCGCCAATACCAGCAACAGGCCGATGATGATCAACAGCACCTGGGCGGGGATATTAACCAAGCCGAGTCCGTACCGGAGATAACCGATCAGGAATATGGCCAAAACGGCGCCGATGATTCTGCCTTTTCCGCCGGCGGTGCTCACTCCGCCCAAGACCGCCATGGCGATGACGTCCAACTCATAACCGAGCGCGATGTTCGGCCGGGTACTGCCCATCCGGGATGTCAGGAACAAGGCGGTCACCCCCGCCATCAAACCGGCCAGGGTAAAGATGATTAGTTTTATCTGATCCACCCGGACCCCGGAAAACCGGCAGGCGGTAATATTAGTTCCCATGGCATAAACGCGCCTGCCGAAAGTCGTCTTATGGAGCAACAACCCGAATGCGATAGCGAACACGATAAACGCCACCAGGATAAAGGGTACTCCTCCGATGTAACCCCATCCTAAATAGGTGTACCATTCCGGAAATTTGCCAGCCGCCTGATCTTGCAGGATGATATAGGCGATTCCCCGATACGTGATCATGGTGGCAAGCGTCACGATCACCGCGGATAACTCCTTAAACTTGACGATAATCAGGCCGTTTAGGAAGCCGCACAGGGTCCCTACGGCCAAACCGATGACCATGGCCAGCTCCATCGGCACTCCCGCGTTGTATCCGACCGCCATGATCACCGAGGACAAAGCGACGGTGGAGGCGACCGAGATATCGATATCTCCCAGAATCAGAATGAAAGCCATCGGAAAGACAATAAAAGCCTTATCCAAAAAAGTCATGGTAGCGCTGAGCAACCCGCGTCCATCCAGATAATAAGGGGACAGACAGGCATTGATGGTATTCACGAGGATGAAGATCAGGACGAGCATCCATTCCCACTGGAAGAAAAACTGCTTCAGATTGAATTCTTTCCGGGATATTATGGTCTTGGGTTCCATGGCCTATATCTTCCTCCTCAAGAGATTATTCCGGTCAACTCCCCTTTTCACCAGGACGTTCGTTAAGACGGCAATCAGGATAATCAGGCCCTGGATCGCCTGTTGCCAGAAGGGAGAAACATTGATCAGCGGCAGGGCGTTGTTCAGAATTCCCAGCAGCAGCGACCCCAGAATAATCCCGGAGATCTTTCCTGACCCGCCGGCGATGCTTACCCCTCCTAAAACACAGGCGGCAATGACATTCATTTCATACCCCATCCCGGTATCATTCTGCGCCGAAGCGAACCGGGAAACCCACAATACCCCGGCCAGCCCGGCCAGAGTCCCCATGATGGTATACACCAATAATAGAATCCGGGAGGTGTTGATGCCGCTGATCCGGGCCGAATCGGGATTGCTCCCCACCGCGTAAATCTGGCGGCCGGTACGGGTATGGTTGATGAAATAGAACGATATCAGGTAAATTAGAATCGCGATAAAAATCAGGGTATTGATGCCGAGAATCGAACCGGTGGCGATGCCTTTGAAACTGTCGGGCATCTGATAGGCGCTGACCCATTTCCCGCCGCTCACCATAAAAGTCAGGCCGCGAAACACGTTCATCATCCCCAGGGAAGCGATAATGGGCAGGATCTGTGCTTTTGCGACCAGCAAGCCCAAGACGAGTCCACAAACCATCCCGACCAGTGTCCCAAGTAGAATGACCCAAAGCGGGGAGAGCCCCGGATTGGCGCCGACCGTCATGGCGGACAGCATGCCCGAGAGGGCCAACGTGGCCCCGATGGAAAGATCGATCCCCCGGGTCACGATGACCAACATCATGCCGACCGCCAGAATACTCAAGATGGCCGTATTGATAACCAGATCGTTAATATTTTCCGCTGTCAGAAAGCTGGCATTGCGCGTCTGGACCAAAACCGCCAGAATCATGATGAATCCCAGCAAGCCGAGTTCCCGAAACTTGGCGATCCTGACACTCAGCAGTGTTTTATTGAAAGCCTTTTCCGTTACAGCCATGCGTCTCTCCTCCCACTGTTATCCTGCGGTTTGAGCGGTTTTTTCGTCGCTGCGGTTTACCATCGCGGCCTCGAGGATGATCTCCTGAGTCGCATCCTGGCCGTCCAGGATCTTGGTCACCCTTCCTTCCCGCATCACGATGATCCGGTCGCTCATACCGAGCACCTCCGGCATTTCGGAGGAGATCATGATGATTCCGTAGCCTTGGTGCGCCAGATCCCGCATGATTTCATAGATGGCCGACTTCGCCCCGACATCAATGCCTTTGGTGGGTTCATCCAGGATGATGATCTTGACCTCCGTGGTCAGCAACTTTGCCACCAGTACTTTTTGCTGATTCCCGCCCGAGAGTGAACCGACCGGATCAAAAACGCTTTTGGCCTTAACTTGAAGTTTCTCCGCAAAGGTGCGCGCGACATCCGCCTCTTTGGATTCATTTAACCAGCCTCGCGTTGCCAGCTTCTTTAAAGCTGGCAGCGTGATGTTCCGCGCTACGCCCCAAGGGAGCAGGAGCCCCTGTTTCTGGCGGTCTTCGGGCAGGTAGCCGATGCCCAGCTCCATTGCAGCCAAGGGGTGAGTGATGTCCACCTTTTTCCCGGCCACGAAGATCTCACCCCGATCATAAGGGGTAATGCCGAAAATCGCTTGACAGACCTCGCTCCGGCCCGCTCCCACCAGTCCCGTCAATCCTAAAATTTCTCCCTGATGAAGCGCGAATGAAACATCGGCGAAGACCCCGGTTTTTCCAAGTTTCTCGACCCGCAGCGCCTCCGCGCCGACGGTTTTTTTTCGCTCCGGAAACATCTGGGTAATTTCCCGGCCTACCATGGCGACGATCAGTTTTTCACTGGAGATCTCTTTGACATCCCAAGTTCCGATATACCGTCCGTCTCTTAGTACCGTGACCCTGCCGGCCAACCGGTACATATCCTCCAGGCGGTGGGAGATAAAGATCACCGCGGCGCCGTTATCCCGGAGTTGCTTGGTAATCCTGTATAATTCCTCGCTCTCCCGTTTGGTCAGGGCCGAAGTCGGTTCGTCCATGATGATGATCTTCGCGTTGGTGGAAAGCGCTTTGGCGATCTCCACGGTTTGCTGCTGGGCCACGCTCAGGGCGCCCATCTGGGTTTTGGGATCGATCTCCACTCCCAGCTCAGTCAGGAGCCTTTTGGCCTCCTGATGCATCGGGCGCCACAAGATCCGGCCGGTCCCCCGTTGCACCTTTTCGTGGCTCATGAAGATATTTTCCGTAACCGTCAGATCGGGATAACAGGTCACATGCTGATAAATGGCGGCAATCCCCAGGTTTTGCGCATCATGCGGGTTACGAATCTCCACTCGCGCGCCGTTGAGGTAAATCTCGCCTTGAGCGGGCGGATGGACCCCGGTGATAATCTTAATGAAGGTCGATTTGCCGGCCCCGTTCTCTCCCATCAGCGCGTGGATCTCCTGCGGTTTCAGCTGGAAATGCACGTTATCGAGGGCTTTTACGCCAGGAAACGTTTTGGTAATCCCTTTCATTTCCAATAAATATTCTGCCAATTGCTCTCCTCCATTCCGTCGCCGCCGCTCAGCCTATCTCAACGGCCCATATTCTTCCGGAAGATATCTTTTCCGTGGCTGCAGACGATCCTTGGGTTCCCGACGCTCCGTCCCGAGTCATTCAAGATGCTCACCCGGTTGCAACGGATGATCATTCGGTTGCTGAACACGTTCGCTCCGTTATGGTACATGTTCGCTTCATTGCCAGATCAGTTCGCACAGTTACTGTGCATGCTCACCCGATTACTGTGCGTAGTTGCTCACTTGCCGTGGAAGCTCACTCCGTTGCGGTGCATACTTGCTCAGTTGCCGTGCATGTTCGCACCGTTCCGGAGTCATTCCGCACAGTAGATAGGCACGCTTATTCTGCTGTTGCGCAGGCATATTCAGTTACGGAAGCTGTTGATTCACTGGTAAAATTACAGATAGCTTGTGAGAGGTTTCATCTCGCTGTTCGATCCAACCAAACGAAGCATTGCCTTGGTTCATTCATTGACGAGATCTCAAATCGGAAGAAGTTCTAGGTGAGTGGATGACGTCGCAATCAGCATACTGGAACTCAACTTTCACAACTGATTTTTACGTTGCAGAAGTTTAAGTTGGGCACAAATTAATTGGACATCGCTTGGGTTTGAAGGATTATCATGGGGCCATCCGGAACGACCGCCCATCGGGCGTCCGGTCCGAATCGAGCGAATAATTGATCAAGGGCAGATTCCAACGAAGAGAGCGCCTTAAAATGATACTTCTCCAGCTGCTCACGGGCAATTCCCCCGGAATACACCCAGATCGGATTTCGCAGCATGACTTGGTAGGTTTCCTGGGCGCACCATTGGTCGGGAATAAAAAACTCCCGCCGCGACAAGCGTTCCAAGAAATGGGCCGGCGTATCCACGAGTTCAAGAAGCTCGCGATATTCGGGGCTGCCGACGCCTTCGGAACAGGCAGTGGCAATGACAACCACTCCGCCGGGTTTTAACGCTTTCGCAGCCGCGGTCATCCCCTTGACGCTTTGGTAGAGATTGCAGTCCAGCGGCGCTCCGGCGTTGGTGGTGAGGATAAAATCCAACGGTTCCGCTAATTCATGTACACAATGTTGGGCCAAAAAGGCGCAACCCTGCAAGTGAGCCTGGACCGGATCGCCGGCAAAGACGCCGGTGATCGCTTTGGCCGGATTTAAAGTCACATTGACGATAAAATCCGCTCCGGCTCTCGCCATGATCGCCAGGCCGGCCTCGTGGAAGGGATTCCCCTCCAGCACGCCGTAAGTCGTCAACGGATGGGCGATCATCTCCGGTCCATGCATATATTGGAGCGTCTCGATGGAAGAAATTCCGGGAAGGATCGATTTGCGCCCGCCCGAGTATCCCGCCCACATATGCGGTTCAATGAAACCGGTGAGAATTTTTAAGTCCGCTTCATAATAAAGCCGGTTCACGTAAACCGGGACCCGATCGCCGATGGTTCCGACATATGCCATGGTTTCGATCCGTTTTGAAAAATGATTCACCACGCGGTAGCGCCCGGCAATCTCTTTCCCGATCAGTTGTTCCAGCTCAGTTCCTTCGTTGGGCCGGTGAATGCCGGTAGCCACCAGGATCGTAATATTCTCCCGGGCGATTCCGTTTTCCTCAAGGATATCGAGGATTGGCGGCAACAAAATCCGGTTGGGGACCGGCCGGGTGATATCACTCACCACGATGCAGACGTTTTTCTTTCCCCGCGCCAGTTGCGCCAAAGACGCCGCCGCGATGGGAGCTGCCAACCTTTTTTGCAGTTCCGCTTGGGAATCCTCCAGCGGCGGAGCCTCCGCCGGCGTCAGAACCCCCAGGAATCCGGGAGTCTCCGGCAGATCGACCGTCAGACCCGCCCGGCCATATTTCAGATTGACTCGCATGGCGCCTCCCCCTATCGAACCAAAAAACTACCGTTGCGAAGCGATGGCCCAAGTATCCCGGGCAATGACCAGTTCCTCATCGGCCGCGACTACCGCGACCTTCACTCGCGAATCTCTACTGGAAATAATCTTTTCCGGCTGGGGGTCCTGATTCCTGGCCGCGTCCAGCTCAATGCCCAGAAATTCCAGGCCGGACAGGATAGCCGCCCTGACTTGCGCCGACCCTTCCCCGACTCCTCCCGCAATGGTGAGAGCGTCGATTCCTCCCATGGCCGCGGCGTACGCTCCAATATATTTCTTGGTGCGGTAAACAAAAGTCTCGTATGCAGCGTGGGCCCGCGAATCTCCGGTGGTAATGGCCAGCTCCACTTCGCGCAGATCGTTACTGATCCCGGAGATACCCAGCCATCCGGACTCATTGCACAGCAGCTTTTCCATGCGTTCCGGAGCCATGCCCTCGCGGCGCATCAGGTACGTTACCACCAGCGGGTCCAGATCCCCGCAACGGGTAGACTGAACCAATCCTTCGGTCGGAGTCAGGCCGGTGCTGACATCGATCGATTTTCCGTAACGCAAGGCATTGGCGGTGGTACCGCTACCCAGCATCAATTGCACCAGACGCAATTTTTCCACCGGGGTTTCAAACAATACCGCCGCGCGTTCCGCCATATACTGAAAGGCGATCCCGTGAAATCCGTACCGCCGGATCCGGTATTTGGAACATAACTCATGCGGCAAGGCGTATATATAAGCGCATTCCGGCAGATTGGTATGGAGCGCGGTATCGAATACCGCCACTTGAGTAATCCCCGGGAATAAGCGTTCACAGGCCTCGATCCCTTTTAAGTTGGGCGGATTGTGCAGTGGCGCCAGGTCGCAATAGGAAGCGATGATCTCCTTGACATGGGCATCCACCACCACCGCCCCGGTAACCTCGCGGCCGCCGTGCACCGCCCGGTGGCCGATGGACTCGACGGCTCCCTCGCCGAACGCCGCGATGATCTGCTGCATCAGAACTTCAAGTCCGGCCGCATGATCGGGGATCGCGGCAGTTTCGCGCCGCTCCGCCGTATCGGATTTCAAGGTAACGACCGCATCCGCTTTGCCGATCCGTTCCACCGCTCCCTTGGCCAGGACCTTTTCCTCCGGCATCTCCATCAATTTGCATTTGATGGATGAGCCGCCGCAGTTCACCACCAATATCTTCATTGCCACACCACCTAACAGCGTTGTGATAAACCCTGCCCGAAGGTCAGAATTGTGCCCAAAAGCTCAGAAAAGCAAGAGATAAAATCGTTTAATTCTTTAGCAAGAGAATTTGAAAGACTTCATCCCATGGCTTCTTTAAAGCAATTTAGCCCATAGATCGGGATGAGGAGAGGGTATAACATCCCACGCCAATAACATCCCCGATTCCATCACTTGCTTGACTGCGGCTTCCCCCGCCAGGCGGACCGCGCTGACTTCGCCGGAGAAGAATACCACTGATTTGCCGCCCATCCCGCGCGCCAAGCGGATCTCCAGCAGTTGAACCGCCGCGGCTTTGACGGCTGTGTCCGCGGCCTGGACGGCGGCCGCGACCGAAAAAGTTTCGATAATTCCAAGCGAACCCCCGGGTTGGATATCTGTTGCGCCGGCCAAAGCGGGAAAGAGCGCCGGATCGACCCGGGCCAATAAAAACTGATCGACAATATCGCCCTTACTCTCCCGGACTGCAACTTCCAAGGCGCTTTGAACCGCCCCGACTTCGCCCCCAAATAAGGCGATATATTTGCCCGGGCAGACGGAGCCGGCCTGCAACAGTTCAACCGCGGCCGTTTTAAGCAAGGCGTCGGTGGCCTTGACTCCCAGGACGATGCTCTTCCACTCCAATAAACCAATGGCCTGACCTTGATTATTCATCTGTAGACCTCAAACCGCTTTAATCGTAATCGCTTGATCGATCTGCACCACTTGGCCGTCGATACTGGCGTGATGAATACTGCCCAGTTTCCCCGGCGGAGGTTCGGCGATGACTTGCCCCCGGTTTACGTAGGCCCCGGCTTGCACCGTGGGTTGTGCCGCGACGCCCGCCCCCTGCTTTAAGGGGATGGTAACCATCGCCGGCTGGAATTCTTCTTCCCGTAACGGCGCCGGAACATTATAGGCGGATAGATTAAGCCGGGCCAGCAAGCGCGCGGAGGGGATCCGCCGCCACTCCCGCTCGCGGCGGGGCGCAGCCGGACGATCCCGGAACGGATTGGCAACTCCCGCGGCCGCCAACTGGCGCTTCATCTCCTGGTGCAATTGCCGGGGCGAAAGCCCCATCGGACAGGCAAAAGTGTCGCAAACGCCGCATTCGGAACAGAGATAAGCCTGGGTGTAATGGGCGGCGGAATCCACCAGGCCATAAGCCGCGGCATTGAGGGAACGGTGCGGTTCCAACGGATGCCCCAGCAAATAGCGGGGACAAAGATCGGTACACATCCGGCAATTGCAGCAGACGGCAGCCGCCCGGCGAATCTGGGCCCGCAAGGGAACCTGCCGGGTCGTCAAACAGGAATGGCCTTCCGGTAAAACGATGATCCCTTTGGTCGTCTTGGTGACCACGTCACCTATGCCGGCCAACTTGCCCATCAAAGGCCCTCCGTCAATCAAACCGTAACGGCTGGTGGTCGGCCCGCCGGCCAATTCGAGCAGATCCGCAAAATTGGTGCCGAGCGGCACGGCCACGGTTGCGGGTTTGGCAACCGCTCCCGTAACCGTGACATATTTGATGATGACCGGTTGCCCCTGGCTAGCCAGCGCCACGTTATAAAGCGTCTCCACATTCAGGACCGTGACTCCTACCGCGGGCGGGATTCCTCCCGGCGGCACGACCCGGCCGGTGGTTTCATAAACCAGGACCTGTTCATCGCCGGCCGGATAGCGATCATCCAGCAGGCAAAGGCGCATATTGGGATAAGCTTTGACCGCCTGATTCAGCGCGGTTTCCGCTTGATGATACTTATTTTTCAGAGCGAAAATTCCTTGCTTCGCTCCGGTGGCTTCCAACGCGGCGGCTAAACCTTGCGCGAGCCGTTCGGCGTGAGCGGCGGCAAGTTCCTGATCGACCCGTAATAAAGGTTCGCACTCGGCGCCATTGATCAGGATCGTGTCCGGCTTCGCTTGCAATTTAACGTGAGTGAGAAACCCCGCCCCGCCGGCTCCGACGACTCCGCTATTCCGGACCGTTTCGACCAAATCCATGGTCTAAATGAACCTCCCCGCCGCGTTCAGATGGATCCGTTTGCGGCAGAAGGATTTCGGCGTACAAACTCCCTCGCCCGTTTTCGAGCTGGCGATGGTATGGCCGAACACGCCGGGGCCGCCGATGCCCAACGAGGCGAAGGATGGCGCATTGCTGACCAAAATCGTGGTGTCGATCATCCGGCCGAAATAGTGAATCCGCTCCGCCAGGCCGCTATGAATCATCGCGGTATGCCGAAAACCGTGTTCGGCTTGGACCGCTGCCGCCACCGCCGCCTGAAAGTCGGGAACGCGGACCACCGGAATCACCGGCATCAACTGTTCCAAACCGACCAAAGGATGATCGGCGGCCGCTTCAAACAATACCTCCCGCACTCCGGCCGCTGGTTCAATCCCGGCGGCTTTTAAGATAGAATCAGCGTTCTTACCGACAAATTCGGTGTTAATGCGGCCTTCCTTCACGACCAGCCGGGTGACGGCGGCCGCCTGATTGCTCTCGATGAGCTGCCCTCCTTCATGGACGGCGGCGGCCAGGAAGGCATCGGCGACACTGTTGACGATGAAAATCACTTTTTCGGCGATACACAAAATGTTATTATCGAAGCTGGCGCCGTCGATAACCTGTTTCGCGGCGCGGGCGATATCGGCAGTCTCATCGATGATCACCGGCGGATTGCCCGGCCCGGCGACAATCGCCTTTTTCCCGGCCTCCAAAGCCGCCTTCTCGACGCCCGGTCCTCCCGCCGCCGTCACCAATTGGGTCAATGGATGTTTCATGGCGGCCGCGACCGTCTCCATGGTGCCTTCCGCCACCGCGGTCAGCACATTGGGCGGTCCACCCGCTTTGATGACCGCTTCATTGATGATTTTCAGGGCGCTTAACGATGCGGCCTGTGCCCGGGGGTGCGGGGCGATAAAGGCGGCATTGCCTCCGGCCACGAAGATGATCGCCTGATTGATGATCATCGCCGTGGGATGGGTCGCCGGAGTGATCGAAACGATCAATCCGAACGGTGCGTATTCCGTAATCAGTTGACCGCTGTCATCGGCCTGCACGCCGGAGACGAGATCCTCGGTTCCCGGCGAAAGCCGCGCGGCGTTGATGTTCTTTTGGATCTTATCCTCCACCCGGCCGAATCCGGTTGCCTCCTGCGCCTTGCGGGCCAGAAACTCGGCCTGGGCGATTCCGGCCGTACGGATCGCGCTGATCAAGACTTCCCGTTGCGTTCTGCCCATGGCCGCCAATTTGCGTTGGGCCGCGGCGGCCGCTTGAATAGCGGCATCCACCGTCTGGAAGATCCCGCCCGAACCACTGTCGGTTCCCGCCGGCTCAGCGGTTTTGATCCCTTTGATGACTTCCGCTACAATCGCGGCAATCCGCTGTTCATCCAATACCAATTTGATCTACCCCTTCTCTATCCGGTCCACAATCCCGACAATCACGGCGTCAACCGGCGCCCCGTTGTCCTGCAGCGCCAGACGGGCGGAACTTCCGGTGGCGATCAAAACCGTTTCCCCCGCCCCGGCGCCCTGGGTATCGACGGCCACCAATAAACCGCCTTTGCCGTTTTTCATTTCCGGCGACACATCGACCAGCAATAATTTGTAACCGACCAACTGGCTATGCTTTTGGGTAGAAACGATATTTCCGACAACTTTTCCGGTCAGCACGGGATCACCTCTTTCTCAGCCACGCTTTGGCGCCGCAGTTAATCCCGGCCGCGTTGGCGTCATCGGTGTCCAGATGCATTTCCAAGACGAATTTGGGGCCCACCCGGATCTGCACGTGCTCGAAGATCAAGGCTTTGTCCCCTTCCACCTCGACCTCCACCTCTTGATCCGGTTTCACCCCGAAGCGGGCCGCGTCCGCCTCATTCAAATGAATATGGCGGTTGGCGCAGATTACGCCTTCTTTCAGTGTCACCACCCCGGCCGGCCCTACCAGAGTAATTCCGGGAGTGCCGGCGATCTTGCCGGAGGGCCGCACCGGCGGATTCAACCCCAGAACAATGGCGTCGGTCCTGGAGATCTCCACCTGGGTATGAGAACGGGCGGGTCCTAGAATCCGGACATTCTCGATGGGACGCATCCGCGGCCCGATCAAGGTTACCGTCTGGTTGGCGGCAAATTCACCAGGCTGGCGCAGATCGCGGAGCTTGGTCAATTGGGCTCCCGGCCCGTAAAGCTGCTCTAGGTCAGCGGGGGTAATATGGACATGGCGCACCGAGATGCCGACGGGAATCAGGCCATCGAAGGGCTGGCGCTGCTTCAAGGCTGCGATGACCCGCTCGGTAACTTTGGCGATCAGTTCATGCTCGTCGATTTTGGACACCACCTTACGCTTTTATCGCGGGAAAGGACCAAGCGTCTCCCGCAGGGAATAACCCAACCGATAGAATGGCGTCTGCGTTCAGACGTTTTTCCCTTTCCGGCCGGCTTTATTTCAAACCCGGCAGGATCTGCTGCAGATCGCTGTGCGGCCGCGGAATAATATGTGACGCCACCAGATCGCCGAGACGGCTCGCAGAATTGGCGCCGGCTTCAACCGCCGCTTTGACCGCGCCGACCTCGCCCCGGACCATGACCGTGATCAAGCCGGAACCGATCCGCTCGGTACCGACCAACGTGACACTGGCCGTTTTTACCATCACATCGGCCGCTTCAATGGCCGCGACAAAACCTTTCGTCTCAATCAATCCCAACGCTTCTCCCACTTTTAGTCAACTCCTTTGGCTTTTTTGGCTGCTTCCGCTGTGGTATCCGGAGTCATTTTGGCGACTTCCGGATGCGGTCTGGGGATCACATGCGCCGCCACCAGTTCGCCCAAACGGGATGCCGCCGCACTGCCGGCTTCGACCGCCGCCTTGACCGCTCCCACATCGCCCGTGACCATCACGCAGATTAAGCCGGAACCGACCTTTTCGGTCCCGTTCAAGCTGACTTGAGCCGTCTTTAACATGACATCCGCGGCTTCGATTGCAGCGATAAATCCTTTGGTTTCAATCAAACCCAATGCCTCACCCGCCAAATGAAACGCCTCCTTTTATTTGAGCCCACTGCCCGGCCTGGGGATTACATGAGCCGCCGCTACCTTGCTCACGGCCTGAACCGCAACCGTGGCCGCATCGATACCCACCCGAATCGCCGCTACGTCTCCGGCGAGTTTGACCACAATTTGACCGCCGCCCTTGGTGGCTTCCGTTCCCACCAACCGAACGCCGGCCGCTTTGGCGGCGGCATCGACGGCCACAATGGCCGCAGCCCAGCCTCTGACCTCGATCAGACCCAATGCTTCTTCCATGACCTCATCCCTTTCTGTTCCACTGAACCCGGACACCGGAAACTACGGCTTGCTCCCTAACCTCAAAAGCCGGATGACGCCCCTTATCGGGCCTCCTGCAACACTTGCTTTACAACCTCCGTAATCAATAAAGTGAGTTGAGCGTCATCCAACCTCTCATTGGCTGCTGTTGGTTGGGTAACCCCGCAAGCGCCGCATTCCTGGCAGCCGGGATGGGCTCCCTTGATCCCCATTTTGTTGCGGATCTCCAGCAACCGGCTGACCTGGTGCGCCGGCAACTCTTTTTCTCCACCCAGTTGCCGGGCTGCCAGGCTGATCGTCGCGAAATGCTCCATGGTCTCCATTTTGTGATAAGCATTATAGACATCCGTCCCCAGGGTCAGAGCGCCATGATTCTCTAGCAAAAACGCGTCATGATTCTTCAAGTATTTGGCGATGGCGACGGGGATCTCTTCGGTGGACGGTGTGCCGTATTCGGTGAGCGGAATATTGCCCAGCGAGATGATGACCTCGGGCAAGGTGCATTTGGAAAGCGGCAGACCCGCCACGGCAAAGGCGGTGCTGACCGGAGGATGGGCGTGCACCACGGCGTTGACATCCGGCCGATCCCGGTAAACGCCGAGATGCATCTTGATCTCGGTGGACGGATTAAGAGTGCCGCTAATCCGCTCGCCCCGTCCGTTGACTTTGATAATCATCTCGGGCGTCATAAAGCCCTTACTCACGCCCGTCGGCGTACACAAAAACTCATCCGGTCCGATGCGGACGGAGATGTTGCCATCATTGGCGGCCACATAACCCCGCAACCAGATCCGGCGGCCCACTTCTACAATGTCCTTACGCAGCTGACTCTCTGGTGTCACAGAAATTCCCCCTCGCAGCTTTGTTCTGAGCTGATGTACATGAATTTTCAAAAACGTTTTTACTTAATATTAAACATTATTCGGCCTGTCTCGGAAAATTCCTTCCATAGTAAGAAATTTATTGTGAAAATTTCCTACAAAAATATTTTATCTTGGAAATAGTCTTCAAGCTGGGCAAAAAAATATCCGACTCAGTCGGATAAATAAAACTTGCTTTTCCCAATCCATACGATTACGATAAAAAGCTGTTTGTGCCGGCAAAACCATTCCTCGATGGAATGCCGTTCAGAACTTTCTCCCATTCATCAATTGCTCCGTCTGGTGGATCTGGGCCAACGCTTTTTCTTTCATGCGCAGAGCCACATTGACCTGCAACACGTCGGTAATAGTCAGTTGGGCCGCCCGGGAGGCCATCGCCTCCGAGCGATAGAGCGTTTCCTGGGATGAAGTGTGCAAGCTAATGTCGGAAACCTTGGTAATCGGCGATTTGGCGTAGCCGGTAATGCAAATGGTGGTGATGCCCAGCTTCCGGGCGCCCGTCAGCGCTTCGACGACCTCCTTGGAGCTACCGGAATGGGAGATCCCGATGACCACATCGTCCCGGTTCAACTGCGAGACCAACATCAATTGAATGTGGGGGTCGACATAGGCTTGACAGCGCAGGCCGATCCGCATCAGTTTATATTGGCAATCCAGGGCGATCGGCCCCGACGTGCCCACTCCGATGACGGCAATCGTATTCGCGGCCAAAATCGCCTGCGTGGCCCGTTCCAACTGCGCTACGTCCAAAATGGCGCTGGTATTCTCCAAAGCTTGGATATTGGCTGCGAAGACCTTCTGGATCACGGTTTGGGAATTATCATTTTCGCTGACATCCTCATGGATGTTCTTCAGCGGCGCCACCAGATCCTGGGCGATCGCGATCTTAATCTCTTGAAAGCCCCGGTAGCCGGCCTGCTGGCACATGCGGACCACCGTCGCCTCACTGGTGTTGCTCCGCTCGGCGACCTCAGTGACGGATAAGTAAACCACTTCATCGGGGTGTTTGGTGATATAGTCGGCGGCCCGCTTCTCCGCCGCCCGCAACGCGGGGTAAACCCCCTGCAGTTTTAATAAAGTCGCCGGTATCGTAGCTTTGGCTTGCTCTGATTCGGTCATCGGTTCCTCCATATCTTCAAGGCAAAAGTTGTCTAATTCATTGTAGCCGAATTCTCCCGTTCAAGCAATTGCAAAAAACGCTGTTTGGCTGCATTGGAGTTCGGATCGGGAGCGGCGGGCTGATACACCCGGGGCGGGAAGGAAACCCGCACGATACGGCGCAATGCCTCCAGGTCGGCGATCTTTCCCAATGCCAATGCCTGGGTCAGCAGATTGCCGATGGCGGTCGCCTCGATGGGACCGGTCAGCACCGGTTGCCCGGTAATATCGGCGGTCAACTGGCAAAGCAGTTCGTTTTTGGTGCCGCCGCCGACCATGTGAATGCCGTGATAGCGGGCGCCGGTAAGCTCCTCCAGCCGCCCGACGACCCACCAGTATTTCAGCGCCAACGACTCCAGAATGCAACGGACCATGGCGCCGGGCGAGTCGGGAACGGGTTGCCCGGTTTTCTCTACAAACTGGCGGATCGCTTCCACCATATCCCGGGGGTTCAAAAACTCCGGCGCGTCCGGATCGATGAGGGTCCGCCACGGCTCAGCCGCGGCCGCTAGCTGCGTCAGTTGCGCGTAATCATAGTCCTGTCCCTGCTTGGACCAGGATTGACGGCAGCGTTGCAACAACCACAGGCCGATGACGTTCTTCAGGAAGCGGATGCGGTGGTCCACGCCGACCTCGTTGGTGAAGTTTAGGGCTTGCGCCCGCGCATTGATGAGCGGCTCACGCAGTTCGGTCCCGATCAGCGACCAGGTGCCGCAGCTGATATAGACGAAGGGATCCTCGGTCGCGGGAATCGCCGCCACCGCCGAGGCGGTGTCATGGCCGCCGATGGCGATCACCTTGGCCGACATTCCCAACTCCGCCGCAGTATCCGGCGTCAACTCGCCCAGCACGGTTCCGGGTTGAACCAGCGGCGCGAAGAGCGACCGCGGCAAAGAGAGTCCCTTGATGAGGTCAAAAGCCCAATCCTGTACCACCGGATTATACAGTTGCGAGGTGGAAGCGATGGTGGTGTCATTGGCCTTCACACCGCTCAAGAAGTAAGTAAGCAGTCCCGGAATGAACAGCAGGCTGGCGGCGCACTCCAACAGTTCCGGATGTCCTTCGCTCAAGGCCAGCAGTTGGCACGAGGTATTGATCGGCATCATCTGAATTCCGGTTTGGCGATAAACTTCCGCCTGCGGGACCTTGCCGAAGAAGCGGGGCATGATCCCGTCGGTACGACTGTCGCGGTAATGCACCGGATTGCCCAGCAACTCCCCGGAGGCGCTGAGCAAACCGAAGTCCACCCCCCAAGTATCCACCCCGATTCCGTTCAGACTCCCGGCTCGCTGATAGGCTGACCGCATCCCTTTTTTGATCTCCCGCAACAGTCCGGGGAGATCCCAATATAGATGCCTGCCCAGATAGACCGGTTCATTCAGGAAGCGGTTCACTTCCTCCAGGGTCAAATTTTCTCCCTCAAGACGGCCGAGGATCGTCCGGCCGCTTTCAGCCCCCAGATCGACCGCCAATAAATTAAGCGTTTCTTCCATTGCATTGTACCCCCATTGATCCGTTTTCAATCCCAGGCAGGCCCCTTCAAAAAAGTGCTCCTAGGGCTTCGAGCGGGACCGACCTTAAACAGCAGTTCGTATAATAATTCCCCTCGTGTAGAATTTTTCCTTCAATAAATTGAAATTGTGAAGACAAATTTCAAAAGCTCTATTCACTCAGTTCGTCCTAATGTGCCAGGATCGCTCCGGAGGTCATGGTTGATTATAATGGTTCGGGTTTCATGATGATTTCGGCAAGCCAATTCGAACTTCAGCCATACTGAAAAAATCATAAGTTTTGTAAATTTATTTTGAGGATTGGTCGAATTGCTTGATAGCGAGAAGTTTAAGATCTTATAATACATACTATACCTGCGAGTCATTGCGAAAATGTCTGGGGGGCAACCGGGAGGAAATGAAGATGAAGCGGATTGGACCGCGGAATATTAAAACTGCGTTGGCGGTGGGCATTTGTATTCTCATTTCCAGACTGCTCCGGCTGGAGTATCCCTTTTATGCCGCCATCGCCGCGATCATCTCGATGGAGAGTTCGATCACCGCCTCGTTGCACGCCGGGAAGAACCGGATGCTCGGAACCTGTGTCGGAGCGGCCATCGGAATGCTCTGCGCCCTAATTCAGCCGGGCAATGCTCTCCTTTGCGGCATCGGCATCGTGATCGTCATCTACATCTGCCATTCCCTCCGCTGGAATAAAGCCGTTGCGATCGCGGGGATCGTCTTCCTGGCCATCATGCTGAACTTGGAAGGCAGAAGCCCCGTTTTTTACAGCTTGAACCGGTTGCTCGACACTTTTATCGGCGTGACCGTGGCGATTCTCGTCAATCACTTCTTCATGCCGCCCAATCATTGGACCAAGACCATCCAAGGCGGCCACGAACTGCTCCACAAAACCAAAGAGCTGCTGCAAAAACTGTTCATCGCCGGAGAGATGAGCAATCTCTCCGTTTATCGCAAGGAAATCTCGGCTTATAAACGGCAGTTGCTGGCTTTTCACGAGGATCTGCGTTACCTGAAGCGAAATGCCGAGGATTGGGGACGCCTCAAAGAGACCATCGACCTCTTTTATAATCTACTCAATGATCTGCAGGCCATCCAGGAACTGCCCTTGCCCCTGGGCCTGGATGATGACAATCGCGGCCGGGTCCGGGCCCTCTTCGAAAGCCCCGCTCTTCCGGAAGGGCCAGCCGGATCCGGCGAGGCGGAGATTGTCTACAATTATCACGTCCGGCAACTTTTGGCCCGCTACGGGCAGATCTCCCGCAGGATTGAGTCCGCCCCGGGACTTCGGTGAAATCCCCCAAAGAAGCCAAAATAAAAAGACTGTCGACGTTGTCAACAGCCCTCCTTCGTTTTATTCAATAAAACGGAAACTTCACCCCGTAGCATTCCGAGGTTAAGAATTTACTTTTTGTGGCGTCGGTTGCGGCGCTTGGGCCTCGTCGCCCATCAGCAACGCTTTCCGCGAGAGATTGACCCGGCCCTGCTTGTCGATTTCGATCACTTTGACCATGATCTCATCGCCGACATTGACCACGTCTTCTACCTTGGCCACGCGTTCCTTGGCCAATTGCGAAATGTGCACCAAACCTTCCTTGCCCGGCAATACCTCCACAAAAGCGCCGAAGTTCATCAACCGGGTGACCTTGCCGAGATAGGTGGCGCCGATCTCCACATCGCTGGTGAGACGTTTGATCATCTCTTGGGCTTTGGAGCCGGCGGTTGCGTCCACCGCGGCGATAAAGACGCGGCCGTCATCCTCGATGTCGATCTCGGTGCCGGTTTCTTCGATAATCTTGCGGATCATCTTGCCGCCCGGTCCGATGACGTCGCGGATCCGGTCCGGATCGATGTCAAAAGTGATGATGCGCGGCGCATACGGTGAAAGATCTTGACGCGGTTCGCTGATGGCTGCCAGCATCTTGCCGAGAATAAACAGACGGCCTTCGCGGGCCTGGGCCAACGCTTGCTTCAGAATTTCGCGGCCGATACCCTTGATCTTGATGTCCATCTGGATGGCGGTGATCCCGTCTTTGGTTCCGGCGACTTTGAAGTCCATATCACCGAAGTGATCTTCCATGCCTTGGATATCGGTCAGAATGGTAAAGTCATCGCCGTACTTGAGCAGTCCCATGGCCACGCCGGCCACCGGCTTGCGGATGGGGACGCCGGCGTCCATCAGCGCCAGGGTGCTACCGCAGACGCTAGCCTGGGAGGACGAACCGTTCGACTCGAGAACCTCCGAAACCAGACGGATGGTATACGGGAAAGAATCTTCGCTGGGAATCACCGGCAACAGGGCCCGTTCCGCTAAAGCGCCGTGGCCGATCTCACGCCGTCCGGGACTGCGCGAGGGCCGTACTTCTCCGACGCTGTAAGGCGGGAAATTGTAGTGATGAATATAACGCTTGGATTCCTCTTCGCCCAGACCGTCCAGGATCTGTTCCTCGCTGACCCGGCCCAAGGTGCAGACAGTCAAAACTTGAGTCTGGCCGCGGGTAAACAGGCCGGATCCGTGGGTGCGGGGCAGGATCCCGACTTCGCAAGTGATGGGACGAATCTCCGCCAAACCCCGGCCGTCGGGACGGATCTTGTCGATGACAATCATCTTACGGACTTCTTCTTTAACGATGCTCTCCAGGATCTCTTCGATATCCTTGACCGCCGCGGCGTACTCGGTATCCAGCGTTTCGCTGAAATGAGCCCGGGTGGCTTCCTTGACTTCCTCGATTAGAGCTTCCCGTTCCAGTTTCTCGTCGGTTTTAATGGCTGCCACCATTTTGGCGGTGGCAAACTCACGCACCTGAGCGTTCAACTCCGGGCTGGGCTCGTGAATGTTCACTTCGATCTTGGGTTTGCCGACTTCGGCGCGGATCTTCTCGATGAATTCGGTAATCTCTTGGATGACCGAATGCCCGTACAGAATCGCCTCCAGGGCGTCATCCTCGGTGATCTCGTTGGTGCCGGCCTCCACCATCATCACGGCTTCCTTGGTTCCGGCCACCGTGATCTGCATGTCGGTCTTCTCCATTTGCGCGACCGTCGGATTGATGACCAATTTGCCGTCGACCCGGCCCACTTTGACGCCGCCGATCGGTCCGGCGAACGGAATATCCGAGATATGTAGCGCGGCCGAGGCGCCGATCATGGCTAACAGCGACGGTTCGTTATCGGGCTCCACCGATAAGACGGTCGCCACCACCTGGACATCATTGCGGAAACCCTCGGGGAAGAGCGGCCGGATCGGCCGGTCAATCATCCGGGCGGCCAGAACCGCGCTCTCCGGCGGACGACCTTCCCGTTTGATAAACCCTCCGGGAATCTTGCCAACGGCGTATAACCTTTCTTCATAATCCACCAAGAGCGGGAAGAAATCGATTCCCTCGCGAGGCTTGGCGGCCATGGCCGCGGTCACGAGAACCACCGTGTCGCCATAACGGGCCAATACAGCGGCGCTCGCCTGTTTGGCGACGCGGCCGTACTCAATCGATAAGGTCCTGCCCGCCAAATTCATTTCCCATGTTTGCATTCTTTTCAATCCCTCCTACGAAACCCCTTACGGGATGGATTCGTTCGTTCGTTCTAACTTTCGGTGCGGGAATCCGCGACGCGCCAAAACCAAATTGCGGCGCGCCCAGGGTACAATACGGTACAATGAAATTGCTTATTCCATAGTATACCCTGTAAATAGAAAGAAAAGCGGGTAACCCGCTTTTCCAAACATTTATTTTCGGAGACCCAGTCGTTCAATGATGGCGCGATAGCGTTCAATATCCTTATCCGACAGATAATTCAACAGTCCGCGACGCTGACCGACCATTTTAAGCAAACCGCGGCGCGAATGGTGATCTTTCTTATGAACCTTCAGATGTTCAGTCAGATAGTTGATTCGTTCGGTAAGAATCGCAATTTGAACTTCCGGCGAACCGGTGTCACCTTCGTGCAGACGATACTTATTGATGATCTCTTGTTTCTGTTCGTTGTTCAGCATGATGTCACCTCCTCATCAAAAATCAAAACGCCATTGACCGAGGGTTACGTCGGAGCTTCGGAACTCCCAGTCAAGGGTTTTCCGCCGGAAGAAAATCCGACAGGGAAGCGCAGAAACGATAAATGTTTCGGCCGCAAACCACAATTATTTTACCATAAATTCGGAAGGGTGTAAACTAAATATATCTATTCAACCCCCCGAAAATAATGCCCTTTGGTAATGCCCCGGCCGGTCAGTTTCTTGAAATCCTCGATCAGCGGCTCGGCGATTTTGGAAGGATCGCCAAGATCCTGGCTCAAGCAATCCAATACGCTCCGGTAGCCCGCCACGAAGCTTCCTACGTCCTTTCCGGGAAAAGACTTCATTTCCAAACGGAAGACCGGAGCCGGAAGCTGGATAAGCTGCTGCAAATCGCCGAGCAAACAGAGATCCTTGCTATTCAATAAATGCATCCGGCAAAACTGATCGGTGCGGATTGGGAAATCCAAATTCATGCGGTCGCGCAAAGCGTATTGACGGGAACGGCAAAGACGCCCGCAAGCTTTTCCCCCGGCCATGGTGGAACCGATGGGGCAATACTCGGATACCATCAGTTCCAGAGGCCCTTGGACGATTAATTCCGGACGCGGCCAGCGGTTGGCATAATAGAATTGCTTTAACTGCTCCAAAGAAAGCTCCGGGGAGAGGCAGACTTGACGAATGCGCGGATTGACCAGGCTTTCCACAGCCCACCGATTAAACAGATTCAGCGGATAATTGATATAAACTGCAGCGGTGCTCTCCCCCAAGGTCAACTGAAGCCCGCCGAGGTCGGAAACCATCAGGCCATCGGGTTCGGCGGCGAGGGCCATCTCCCACTGCTGGCGCCATAAGGTCCGTTGCCCCTCCCGTAGAATCCGGGGCAAGCCGATCACCACGGGAATGCGGTTTTCCCTTCCCAGCGCCACCGCGCTCCGGAGCGTTTCGGCAGACCAGTGAAAATCGGTCAGCTCATCACCGCCGATATAAATCTGATCCCCTCCGCCGGCAATCGCTTGCCGTACGCCTTCAAGATCGGCCACCCAAACGCTCAAAACGGGGTGGGCGGCATTCCGTCGCTGCCGTTCCGGTTTTGACTCCGGCAACAGCGGGGTTTTTAAAAGCAGCGGTTCACGGCGAAACGGCGCCAGCCGGGCCGCGACCAATTGTTCCGTCGCCTGGCGACGCACTTGATTCAGTTCACTCAAAGGCAGCATCAGATTGGGAGCCAGTTCCGACCGGAGTCCGGCGAGGCGAAAATTGGTATTCCCCAATCTCCCAAGCTGCTCCCGGAGCACTTCTTCCGTCAACGGACGGTTGCGCGCGGGTTGCAGCGGAATTTCCGAGGACGCAATGCCCTGATTCCCCGCCTCGTCTTGATACACGACTTGCAAGGGCATCCCGTTTTGGCCGGACACCAGGACGGTGCAAGGAATCTGGAATGACTCGTTTTCGCGATCGAGGACTTGCCGGGTTTGGGCATCCACTCGGGCGGAATAAACTTTAAAGACGCGGTCGCCAGGGGTGATTCGGCCCGGAATCTCCAAACTGACTACCGTCCCCGCAGGAGCCTCCGTCAGGACTTGGCCACCGGCGCTTTGCAGCTCCTTAATCGTAGCGGAAACTCTCCCGCCCTGACTCACCCAGACCTCGACAATATCGTCGCGGTTTAAGGCTGCTTCCAATTTGAGCGTGACCCTATCCTGCGCCGGATTAACCTTCTGAATGCGGCCCAATTGAATACCGCGGTTATTCGGGCGGGTAAAACTCATCAAAGCCTGATTCCGGTTTCCGCCGAAATAACCGGTGGTCAAACCGCGATTAAAGACCTCGGCCAGCTCCTGAAGATCGACGTCTCCAACGGCGAATCTCGCGGGATCCTGATAGTACCGGTCCAGCGCTTTCCGGTAAGCCTTGACCACGGCATAAACATATTCAGGCCGCTTCATCCGGCCTTCGATCTTCAAGGAACGCACACCGGAGCGTTGTAATTCGGGGAGGAGCGTCACCAATGCAATATCTTGGGGAGATAACAAATATTGGCCCTTCACGGGGACTACCTCGCCATCCGCCACCAGACGGTACTCCATGCGGCATGGCTGGGCACAGCGGCCCCGATTTCCGCTCCGGCCGCCAATCATGCTGCTCATCAAGCATTGTCCCGAGTAGCAAATGCATAATGCGCCATGGACAAATACCTCGACCTCCACGCCGGTTTCAGCAATGGCCGCGACCTCAGGTTCGGCCAATTCCCGTGCCAGAACCACCCGCCGTACTCCCAATTCCTGCAGAAACTGAGCGCCTTCCCGGTTGTGAACGGTCATTTGGGTGCTGGCATGCAACTCCAGCTGCGGAATGTGGCTCCGAACGAGGTGAATTAGGCCTAGGTCCTGCACAATTAAGGCATCCACTCCGATATGATAGAGATCATGCACAAAACGAAGCGCCGTCTCCATCTCAGCGTTGGCGATCAGCGTGTTCACCGTAACATATAGTTTTTTGGAGTGCAAATGAAGCAGTTCCGCGGCTTTTTCCAAGGCCGGCAGATCGAAATTGCCGGCAAACTGACGGGCGCTAAAAGTTTTGCCCCCTAAGTAAACCGCATCCGCCCCGGCTGACAAACCCGCCAACAAAGCATCCCAATCCCCGGCCGGGGCTAATAATTCCATGCCAACATTATCGTGATATAATTTCATCGGAAAGTCCATCCCATGTAACATTTTATTTTACTGAGTATCAACTTAGCTCCGCTCACCCTCTGGCTTTACCCGTTTTTTCGCCGTACTTTCCCGACTTATCCACAGCCAAAACCATTAACCCCGTTAAACGGATCCGTTTATCCACAAAAATAGATGACTGATTCACAAAAAGAGCTTGCTGAACGACTGAGCAAGCTCTCCCATTCACAAAACAAGCTTGCTTATCCACAAAAAGAGCTTGCCGAGCGACTGAGCGAGCTCTCTTATTCACAAAACCAGCTTGCTGATTCACAAAACAAGCTCACTCATCCACAAAAAGAGCTCGCTGAACGACTGAGCAAGCTCTCTTATCCACAAAACGAGCTTGCCCGACGACTGAATGAGCTCTTTCAGTCACCCAAAGCGATCCGTGTTCACAAAATCATCTCTTTTCAGCGCCTCAACCCGGCCACTTATCCGCAAAACGACGCCATGACTTATCCTTCAATCCCTTCGTGAGTGAGCGGAGCGAACTTGATAATCGTATTTATTTTAAAAGCCTTGTGATAAAGTCTTACGAACCGGAAAATGCCTTCCAAAAAGATATCAAACGACTTTATCACTTGCTTTTCTAAGCTTTTGTGTTCACCCTGGCCTTCGGACAGGGTTTATCACAACGCTTTTAAAAAGCCTCATTGATAATCGAAATTCCCATCGTTTCCAAGACTGAATCATAAATATCCGTCAGGGTGAGAATCGATCGAAACGGCAGCCAATTTTCGGCGAAAACGAAAGTGGGAACGGGGTTGAAGGTATGGCTCTTGACCGAGAGATCCTCGATATTACCGTGATCACTCACGACTAATACGGATAAAGTTTCATCCCTGCCCGCGATGATTGTCCCAAGGAACCGGTCCAAACGGTTCAAGATCAGGTGTGCCCAATCCCGGTCCTGCGCATGTCCGCAACGATCGGTCTGAAAGTATTCGAATAATGTAAAATCCTGCTGTTGCGCCAAGCCCAGCAAGTGGCGGGCGGCTTCTTCCGGCTCGTAAAGCGGCACCGCATAACCTTTCTCTCGTAACATTTCATTGGTGATATCCTGATACACCGCCGCGCCGCGCAACAGCTCCGGTATCATCAACAACCGGCAGCCGCCGGCCAACGCCGCAGTGGTAGTTGCCGAATGCCGCCACTTTCCTTTTTTTACGGTATCAAAATATTCTTCGGTAAAGGTATTGGCAAATACCGCCCTGCGACCGTTATCGTTCATCACCTTAAAGAGACTATGTTGCTCCAGAATCTCTCGCAATGCCCGGGTGGGGAAGCCGTGAATGTGCCGGCCGGTAATTCGCGCGGCGTTAATTCCGGATAAAAAAGCAGTCTGCCCCGTGGCGCTTTGGGGAATCCCCGCCACACCCATGGTGGTATCGGTCGGCAGGAGCAACCAATCTGCGGTCTGGATTCCTTCTCCCACCGTTTCCTTGACCAATGGGTTTCCGGAAAACAGGCTCCGGATAAAAGGCATCTCCGCCGTGACGAACGGGTTCGAGTCAGTCGCCGCTCCGAGGCCAAACCCATCAATAAACACTAATAACAGCGGCATTTAGCTCTCCTTGGAAGTGATCATGACTTTCAATTCTTGCAACTCGCGCCGGAGCGCGCCGACTTCGACTAAAAGCTGTTGAACAGGGACTGGATCGTCTTCTTCCTTCAGAATAACGCTAAATTTCCCGCATGCCTCCAAGACGGCCTGCGAGACCTGGGAAAGGCGGGCCACTCCCTCTTTACGCAATTCCTGATAGAGATCGGCCTTGGAAATATGTTCTTTGGCCAGATTCGCTTCGAGTAACTCACCGTTTTTCACCAGCACGGTCGGTTTTCCTTCCAACAATCCGGCAAAAAATCGGGAACGGAAGGAAAGCATCGAGAAGAGCCATTCCAATCCCCCCAACATCGCCAGGATGAGTACGCCCCGTTCGAAAGGAACGCGCTGTTCCAGGCCGACCACCACAATGACATCCCCGATTCCGGCCATAATGACCAGATCGAACAGGCTCAGGGTCCCAAGGGCACGTTTGCCCATCCAACGGACCACCGCGAGCGCAATAATATAGATTGCCACCGGCTTAAGCAAAAAACGAAGTAAAAACAACCAGTCCATCCCATCGCCTCGGCGTTAGTATGGACCGGTTGGCAAAAGCCGATTCTCGCTTTCTACTACTGGGTCCGCCCACAAACAGGGCATTTTCCCTTGACGGTCGTCGGTTCGGGATTGGGCCAGACTTTGCAGTCAACAACTCCCAGGCTGCCGAAGCGTTCGTATGGGCAGGTCCCGTTAATCATATGATAGCCTTCGAACGTAAGACAGCCGTCGCTGACTCGGTGACAGTTGGGGCAGTATGTTTGGGGGTAAGAAGATAATCCGGCCCGAACCAAGCCGCGATATTCTACTTTGTGGCCGCAGGCGATACAAATGGCACCCGCTAGCTCTCGACCGTTTAATTTCCGCAATTGCAAGCCTTCGGGCGATACAACCAACCTGGGCATGTCCTGAGGTAAAGAGTTGTCCTGAACCACATAGAACAATGGAGCCAGCCGCAAAAGATCATTGGCAAAACTGGATGTTTCGACCGGACTGTGAAGCAGGTCCCAAGGCAAGGCCATCAAGCATAAAAGGACAATAATCAAAATGACCGCCGCCTTAAAACCGCCGAAAAGGGCGCCGACGCCACTATCGATCAACGTTATGGGCTCATTTTTCTGGACTGCCCGCCAGTGTTTGCCGATAAAGCTCACCGCACCGCCGATCGCGACCACTAGCAGAATAAAACCGATAATCTGGCAGAGTGCTGCCGAAAAATGCAGGATGCTTTCAAGATAATTCCCAATCGTGGCATAGAAATAAAAAGCCAGAACCAAGGCCAGTACGCCGCCTAATAGATCGAATAGTTGCTGGACAAATCCCTTTCGATAACCTTGAAATATAAAAAAAGCAAAAACTCCGCCAATCAACCAGTCGACCCAGGTCACGAGATGACCTCCTTCCCCAGCGCCATCACATAGACGATACGCCGGTGCTCTAAGGCATTCCTAAAAAAAGTCTTACTCAGCCTCCGCCAGCAAGCGATCGAGATACTGATATTCTTGACGCAATTTATGGATTTCATCCGCCACTTTCAAGGCAGCCAACACAGCAATTTGGGATTTGTTCAATTTCGGATTATTACTGGCGATACTCTTAAAAATATCATCAAGATACGAAGCGATTGTATCGACGTATTCGCGGTTATCATTGCCGCGAATCAAGTATTCTTCGCCCATTAACCTGACGATATACTGTTTATTTTCTGACTCATCATTCTTCCGTTCGAGCATTGCCACACCCCGGAGAAAAATTTGCTGCGTGAAATGAATGAGAACGATGCCCATCCAGTTCAGATAATTGGCCATCCATTAAAAAACTCCTTCATTTGAAGGAGTCAAACTTCAACAACGATTCCAAAAAGGTACGGCAGACAGAGGATGAATCCGCTAAACAATAGATAGCAAAAGAGAGTCGTGACTGAGATCACCGGCCGTTTGGCATCCGAAAGATAATTCCTGATCTGAAAAAGATACTGAATCCAAGGTATCCTTTCCGGAAAATCGAGGTCGGCTTGCCATTCCTGCCAGCTGAGATAGGTCGCTATCTCTTGATCTAACTGGAAAAGGTCTTGATCGACCCACCCTCGGGCTTTTTCGTAAACGATCCAAAACAAGCCGGTTGCTATTCCGAGTAAAGGAACGAGCAAGAGATAACTGTAAAGGAGCGAATCGACTACGAAGAAACTGACCAAATAATAATAGACCAAGCCCAAAAGAACAGTCAAGAGAAAACCGGTTTGAAGCGTTTCGCTCCAGAAACGTTGCCATAGGTTTGCAAACATCGTGGGAGCCACCCGGGGATGATTCTGCCAATGATGCCAAGTCAAATAAAAAGTCTCTGCGAGCGAACTCAAAAAATAACCCCAGATGAATGAGTCTGCGATGACATAAAGGTAAAAGGTCCACGCAACTTTTCCATTCACCAACATAAACTTAGCGGCTTGAGCGCCGAACATCAGAAAAAAGCCGCTAAAAATTATCCATCCCCGTCCTCGGGACGGCCGATAGTGCGGAAAGAATAAATACCTCCCGAGGAAGACCAACGCCACCAGCAAAACTTTGCTTTCCAGGAATGCTTTTAACTCCGATGCTTGCTGAATCTGTTCCACTTTACACAATCCGATGGAGACCAAGATCCAGATAATCGCAATTCCAATATAAAAAGCAGCCCCATAAATGACCTGGTTTTCAATTCGTTCCCAAATTCTGCCCATAAAAAAAACACCCCCCTGGCCCATTGTTGATACAATGTATGTTCGGGCGAGGAGGGTTTAGAACATCTTTCAATCTTACGGATTAGTGCCGCATTGTAAAACTGGCTAAGCCCGCACCATGGCTCCGTATGCCTGATTCAACGCCGTCAGCAGCTCGGTTTGGAGTTGATTGACCTCCACATCCGTCAGCGTCCGTTCCTTGGAGCGATATACTAATTTAAAGGCCAAACTCCGCATTCCTTCCGGAACTTGCTCTCCTTGATAGACATCGAAAAGTTCGACCCGTTCCACCAGATGTTTGGTGATCGTTTCGATCTTCGCGGCCACTTCCGCGGCAGGAACAGCTTTCGGGAGAACCAATGCCAGGTCCCGTTCCAAAGCCGGGAACTTTGGTAGCGCTTCGAAAACAATCTCGCTCTCCCGCAACGGAGCCAATAAAGATAGATCCAGCTCCATGACAAAGGCTTTTTTGGTGAGACCGTATTCGGCGGCAACATCCGGATGAACTTGACCGAACCAGCCGACGGACGTTCCTTTCACGAGAATCTCCGCCGCCTGACCGGGATGCAGAAAAGGTTGGGCCGAACGCTCCAGTGTAATCTGGGGTAAATGCAACCTGGCGAACAACGCTTCCAAGATCCCTTTCAAATCGTAAAAATCGACTTCCGCCCGGGACTGGTTCCAGCCATTCTCCCGCAACTGACCCATCAGACCAACGCTGAGATGGAGCGGTTCCTCCGGCAAGATTTCTCCGGATTTCGGCCGATAGATTCGGGCAAGTTCAAAGAAGGCCAAATTGGACTGGCGGCGTTTGGCGTTGAATGCCATGCATTCCAGCATGCTATGAATGAGGTTGGTTCGCATCGCCGCTTGCTCTTCGCTCAAGGGCACCAATAGATCCACGGTCCGAGACAAGGGATCGTTCCCCGGAAGTTGTAAACGCTCGGAAACGTTTTTCGCATATAAACTATATGTTTTAATCTCCGATAACCCGATTCCCTGCAAACAGGAACGGCATTCGACCTCAAACCGTTGCAAAGGGGTAAGGCCCCCCGGTTGGCGACTCTCCGGAATTGTGGCCGGAATAAGATCGTAACCGTAAAGTCGGGCTACTTCTTCCGCCAAATCCGCAGTGAATGACACATCCGGCCGATAAGTCGGCACCGTGACTTCAAATTGCCCGGCTTGAGGTTCTAGCACCGAAAAACGGACCCGCTCCAGATAATTGCGGATCTCTGCCGGACTCAACGCAGTGCCGAGCCACTGGTTGATCGCCTTGGCCGAGGTATGGATGGTCACAGGTTCGATGGATTGCGGATATTGATCGATATATCCTTTGGCCACGGTCCCGGCTCCCAGCAATTCAATGAGGTGCATGGCCCGATTCATCGCGGTTAAGGTGCCATTGGGATCGATTCCCCGTTCAAAACGGAAGGAAGATTCGGTCTTCATCCCCAACTTGCTTGCGGTCTTCCGAATGCTGCGCGGTGCGAAATACGCCGCCTCAAACAAAATATTCACCGTATCACTCCGGACTTCACTGCTTGCGCCGCCCATGACTCCAGCCACGCAGAGCGGTCCCCGGGGATCGGCGATCAACAATTCTCCGGCCTCAAGCTGCCGCTCCACATCATCCAGTGTCAGCAGTTTTTCACCATCCAGCGCTCGCCGAACAATGATGGCGTGTTCGGCGATGCGATCGTAATCAAAAGCATGCAAGGGTTGGTTGTATTCCAACATAATATAATTGGTGATGTCCACCACGTTATTGATCGGGCGCACTCCGGCGGCCTGCAACCGGCGCTGCATCCACTGCGGCGAAGGTTCGATCTTGACTCCGGTCACGATCCGCCCGATATACCGCGGACAAAGGTCGGGATCGCGGATCTCGATGGAAAGCCTGCCCTCTACCGGCGTGCCTTCTTCTTTCACCGTCGTAGAGCTGGGGACCATTTCACCCCCCAGAACCGCCGCAACTTCCCGGGCCACGCCGATCATTCCCAAGCAGTCCGAGCGGTTGGCGGTCAACTCCAATACCAGAATCTGGTCGGTTGCGCCCAATGCCTCCGCTACCGGAGTGCCGGGGACAAATCCGCTCTCAAAAACCCAGATTCCCGACGATTCTTTCTCCAATCCCAACTCAGCGCCGGAGCAGAGCATCCCCTGGGAGAGCACTCCCTTAAAGTTGACTTCAGTGATCTCTTTCCCATCCGGCAAGGTGGCGCCCGGCAAGGCCAATGGCACCAAATCCCCGGTTTTCAAGTTTTTCGCGGCGGTAATCACTTGCTGTTGGCCCTGATCGGTCGCAACCTTTACGATCAATAGATTATCGGCTTGCTCGTGCTTTGATAATTGAACCACTTGGGCCACAATCATATCGCGGTACTGTTCAGCCTGGTCTTCAATAGCCTCCACCGCAATCCCGGACATCGTTAATTTCTCGGCCAATTCAGCCGCATTCAACTGGAAGGATACATATTCCCGCAGCCATTCTAATGAAACACGCATAACTTGTCTTCCTCCATCCTCTGTTATGAAGTCCCAAGTCCGTTTGCTTTTTTGAGAACCCTGAATCAACGAAAACCCAATTTTAGAATTGTGCTAAAAAGCGCAGATCGTTCTCATAAAAGACGCGGATATCACGAATATCGTATTTTAACATCGCGATCCGTTCAGCTCCCATGCCGAAGGCAAACCCGGTGAATCGTTCCGGATCATATTGGGACATTTTGAGGACCAGTGGATGAACCGAGCCCGCTCCCATGATCTCCAACCAGCCGGTCCCTTTGCATACCCGGCAACCCTTGCCGCCGCAACCACAGGAAACGTCGACCTCGGCGCTGGGTTCGGTGAACGGGAAATAACTGGGACGAAAACGAACCTTACGGTCGCTTCCAAACATCCGTTGCGCAAAGACTTCCAGAGTCCCTTTTAGATCGCCGAAGGTAATGCCTTCATCCACGACCATCCCTTCAATCTGGGTGAACATCGGCGAATGGGTGGCGTCCAATGCGTCGCGACGGTAGACCCGTCCGGGAGCGATCACCCGGAACGGGTTGGGATATTGCTGTTCCATCGTTCGAATCTGGACCGGAGACGTATGGGTCCGTAACAGTACTTCCGGCGTGATGTACAGGGAGTCATGCATATCCCGGGCAGGATGGTCTTTGGGCAGGTTTAAAGCCTCAAAGTTATAATAGTCTTTTTCGACCTCGGGCCCCTCGGCAATCGAGAAACCCAGGCCGATGAAGATCTCGGCAATCTCATCCATCACCAGTTGAATGGGGTGCGGATGTCCCAAGCTTGGCCGACGTCCGGGCAGCAGTATATCGATTTCCTCAGCCGCCAATCGGGTTTGTTGTTCTTGTTTTGCCAAATTGTCACCGCGCTCGGCGATGGCCGCTTCAATCTGCTGGCGGACTTCGTTGGCCAGTTCCCCAATGACCGGCCGCTCTTCGGGGGACAAGGCTCCCATCCCCCGCAAAATGGCAGTAAGCGATCCTTTTTTGCCTAAGTATTTGACGCGAATTTCATTCAACGCCGTACTCTGGACCGCTTGCGCGAGCTCCGCCAAAGCTTCCTGGCGTAACTTTTCCAGCTGCTCTTTCATGTTTGTACCCCCAGTAATTGAAATATCCAAAAACAAAAAAACCTTTCATCCCACTCGGGACGAAAGGTTGATTTTCGTGGTACCACCCAAAAAATAACTCCGCAGGTACAGAATGACTATACCCTCTCCCGCTAACGGTGGAGCTCCGTCGCGACCTACCTACTCCTCGTTCAGTCCGCAGCTTAAGAGGGAACTTCCCGACATCAGCCCGGGAAAGGGTCTCAGTCGTGCCCCTTCTCCCTGTAACCGGATAATGACGCGGTACTTTCCTCTGTCATCGCTTTATGTTATTTTATTTGACCTAATTAACTTAATGTCGTCCGCACAATCTCACGGTAAATTAAGTAGGCGGTGATGGAACCGGTCGTCTCAAAGACCCTCCAAAAAAATTCAGCCGATAACTTCACTTCAACATCATCCCTTCTTCACCGAGTGTTGTCGTGAAAAACGGTCACCGCAAAACCAACTTCATTATATCAAAGCCCTCTAACTTTTACAAGTATCCATATTCAACCGCTGTCGGAGCGCTTCGTAGATTAAAATTCCCGCCGACACAGCTACATTCAATGATTCCGCCTTTCCAGGCTGGGGGATCAGAACATTTTGGATGGAAAAATTTTCCCAATCCGGCGCTATTCCCCTCCCTTCACTACCGATCAGAATGAGCGTCGGCACTGTCAAATCCGCCTCAAAATAGGTCCGGTCCGCCCGCACATCGCCGGCTACCACCTGAATCCGTTTCTGTCCCGCCGCGGCAATGATACTGCCCGGAGGCTCATTGCGGAAGATCCTGACGTTAAAGATTCCACCCATGCTGGAGCGAACGACTTTGCCTTGATAGGGATCGGCGGTTTTTGGAGTAAAAATCAATTTACGGATGCCGCTGGCCCAAGCAGTCCGAATGATCGTCCCGATGTTTCCCGGATCTTGAACCCCGTCCACAATCAGTCCCAGGCTTACATCGGACAAATCGAATTCCACCGGTGCTGGTAAGGGAAGCACGGCGATAATTCCGGTTGGGCTTTCGGTTTCAGCCGCCCCCTTGAATACCGCTTCGTTCACCTCATATCCAGGCGCGACAGTTTGTAACCGTTCGAGCAGCTCTCTGCCTTCGACGCTCTCCCCTAACTTGGCTGTCCATAAATAAAACTGGACTTTCCATCCGGCCTGTAAAGCTTCCTGGACCAGATGGATTCCTTCGGCCAGAAATAGCTTATGCTCATCCCGGCCCTTTTTATGGTGTAAACTCTTTACCAATTTTATCGTGGAATTCGAGTTGCTGGTAATCAAAAGGATTCCTCCATAGTAAAGACGCAGGGTTATTCCTGCGTCATAATATTCGGATCAAATGTTAGTATCGGATAGATGTGCCGGATCCATTACATGCTCTCGATCCGCTTGATCCGTTCCGAAGTGAGCGGATGGGTGGAGAAGAATTCATAAAACCGCGCCGTTCGTCCGGAATCATTGGCAGCCTCGTCCCGCCGCCAAAAATTGAGAAACTTATTTTTGCTGTATCCGGCTTCCCGCATCATCTGAACTCCCAACTTGTCCGCCTCATACTCGGCATCGCGACTGTAGCCAAGCTGCAGGAGGAGGATGGAAAGATTGGCCATTCTAGAAAGAGTTTCGCGGCTTGAACCCTCGCCGGACCCCAGGGCCGCCGTAGCGACTGCCGTCATCCCCACGGAACGGGTGATCGCCTTGATGCTATGCCGGCATTCCACATGAGCCAGTTCGTGACCCAGCACCCCCGCTAACTCATCGTCGCTTTGAACGACCTCCAGCAAGCCGGTGTTGACAAAGACATATCCTCCGGGCAGCGCAAAAGCATTCACCGCCGGATCTTCCACCACCGTCAGGTGGTACTGGATCTCGCCCTTGCGGCGGGAAGTCTCGGTCAATCTGTGAAAGACGGCCTGCAATCGGCGATTCTCGACGGATGGTAACTGAACCGGTTCTTTGGTCGCCAGAATGGTTTCATAATTAAGATACCCAATCTCTTTTTCCAGGCCGAGCGAAATATTGTCGAAGACGGATTCGGCCCGGATGGTGGATCCGGAAACCATCAGTACCAGGAGCAGGAGCGCCATAAAGAGCGGCCATCGTTTCCGAAGCATCGGTTGTTCTTCCTCCATTTCAGTGGAGCTTCAGAGCTTCTACCCCCGTATAATTCTCCATCGCCGCCCGAGTTCCTTGTGGCCAAACCATCCAGATTATGTAATCCGGGGACGGTTGTTTCGGTCAGAGCCGAGTCCATAAGCGAACAGAGCCCATACAGAGGCTCCGTTCGCTTTCCCGATCCTTTTAAAAACCCGTGTCCAGCTGAGCTTGGAGCTTGTCATAAGACTGTAAAAACTGATCGAGATTCTCAATCCGTTTTTCCGGAGCGGGATGAGTGGCGAAGATCTTGTTAATGGCCGTAATTTTGGCTTGGCGCATGTCGATGAATCGTCCCATCAGCGTATGATAGACTCGGTAATCCAATCCCGCCTGTTTCAGGTGGGCCACAGCTACCTCATCCGCTTCATTCTCCTGATCCCGGGAGTAACCGCGCAAGACCAGTTCGGCCATGACCACCGCCAGCACATTGGCGGCCTGGTTATTATTGTTGTTATTATTGACCGCGATAAAGATGGAAGCGAGGAATGCGGCTGTAATGGCCTGCCGGTAGCGAATGACGGCATGCTTCTTTTCAAGATGGCCCATCTCATGGGCAATCACCATGGCCATCTCGCTATCGGACTCGACGATGTCGATCAACCCTTTGGTCACATATATATAACCATTGGGCGAGCAAAACGCATTGACTTCCTTGGTATCCAAGATCCGAAACTTGAAATCCACATTCTTGCGGTAACTGACCTTGAATAACGGCGCCGCCACCCGTTCCAGCCAAGCGATGAGCTGCGGATTCTGTTCCACCCGGTAATAATATTCGATGGTCCCGCACCCTTCGGCGCCCAGCGATTCTTCCAACGCCCGGTCCGCATAGTCGAAACTCTTATAATCCGGGAAACAGATGGGGCAGGGGCGGTAACCGCGCTGTTCGGCCTCGGTCCGGCTATTGAAATTTTCCCTCACCGACTCCTGAGGCCCGTGATGGGTGTCGAGCAAGTGATATACCTTACTGGCCCGGTTTCCAAGAACCGGCGCGTCGAAAGAACGGATATTGCCGGCATTGAAATCGGTGCTCCCCACCCCAAAACAATTGCTGAGCAATTGAGTCATCGAGTTGGTGAAGGCGGCCTCCGGCTTCCCCTCGCTGAAACCCTCGCCGCTATAATAGGTCTCCGAACCGTCCTTCGCGATCAGCCGCAATCCCAGCAAAAGCTGAAAAGCTTTTTTGGACTTTTCCCGCCGGATCTCGCTATACCCGTTAATCTCCAAAATCGCCAGTTGATCGACGCCGATCCGCGTGGTCATCCGGCTGTAATCCCGGTTGGTACAAAGGTTGGCGGCTTCATAATAACTGTCGAGTCCCTTGTTTTTTAAAAGATTGGCCGTGGCTTCCTCATCGATGAAACGAATTTCCGCCTGTTTCTTAACGGCCTTGGCGAACTCTTCATCCACGAGCCGGACCAGTTTGCCGCCGCTGACTTTATCAACCCCGCTGTAGTTGTTGATGGCTAAAAGAGCCATGCTCGGTTGGCTCGCGCCCCAAGTTGGAACGGCAAACAGGATGAATAACCCGATCAACCACACCCAGTAACGAAATGAATTCCGATTCATGGATCGCGCCCTCCATATGTAAAAAATTCCAATAATTCAAATTGAAATTCGAGGTTCCACCCTATTTTCCTTTTTTCAAGAAGCAATTTTTGAATTTTTCATTTTTACGCGAGGGTACGGCCCCGGTCCGTCACTCTTCAGGCGCGTTTTTCCGGTATGCCTCCCAATCCTCTAGAAACTCCCGGAAAAACAGTCCATAATACTCGGACGCAAATGCCGAGGAATGCGGGAGGATCAATATGTTGTCCAGTTCCCGGAGGGGGCTCTCCATTGGCAAGGGTTCCGCCTCGAATACATCCAGCGCGGCCCAGGCGATCTTTTGCTCCCGCAAGGCTTGATAAAGAGCAGTCTCGTCCAGGCAGTTGCCGCGGCCCACATTATAAAGAGCGGCGCCGGGCTTCATCAATTCCAGCTCGGCCCGGCCGATCAAGCGATCGGTCGCCGCGACATGCGGCAGGATCAACACCAGATGATCGGCTTGGGGCAACACGGTCCGGAAATCTTCCAGAGCAACCACCCGGTCGACATCGGGGTAGGTCCCGCCCGCCACCCGTTTGATCCCGATGTTATACATTCCCAAAGCCTTGGTAAGCCGGGCCACATGTTGGCCGATATGGCCCAGCCCCATGATCAGGCAGGTCTGGTCGCGCAGCGTCCAAACCCGTCCGTGCAGCACCGTATCACACCATTGCACCGTCTTCTGCAACCGGTAGGCCGTTCCCAGCCCCCGGGCGGTGAAGAGCATCATTCCCAGTACCGTCTCGGCCATAATCCGGCCGTGAAACCGGCCGAAAGTCACCTGGATCCCGGCCTCCCGCAGTTCCCGTTCGGGAATGCGTTCCCGGCCCGCAGCATAGGAAGCCACCCATTTTAACCGGGGAGCTTGGGTCAGCCACTCTTTCCGGAAGACTGCCGCGATCGCGATCTCCGCCTGCGGTAAATCGTCTAAAAATTGTTCCGGAGTCTCCACATACCGGAAGTCAAAACCGCCGTCCGCCAGGCGTTGCGGAACCTCCGGCGGTACACAGGCGTAGTAACTGATGGAGCCGGGTTTAAAGCAGCAAAGCACCAATCGTCTCATCATCGTTTCACCAACCGTTTGATCATTTGTTTCCGTCCCATTTTCCATATTCTCTGGGTTTTTCCCTGCCGGGATCCTCTGATAATTTGATGAAATCCTATTCCCAACAAAGTGATTTTTACGATTTCGAGATGATTTTCGACTTTTTCTTCTTACCCTATCAACTACCGAAACCGCTGCTTGGGGGAATCACCCAAAATGAGCATGAAAAAACCCACCGGCCCCAATGGACCAAGCGGGTTAATCAGTAATAACTGTCTCTATAAGCCGAGTTCTGTACCCTTGCGGGCGGCAACCATTTATCTACGATGCCGGTTGCCCGGCACCTCTAGCGACCAACCCGGGAGAAAAGCGGGCCACTTTAGCTCTCCCCTATTTGGTCTTGCTCCGGATGGGGTTTTCCAAGCCAGCCGATTCCTCGACTGCTGGTGCGCTCTTACCGCACCTTTTCAGCATTGCCATGAAACCTTGCGGCCATTCGGCGTCTTCTTTTCTGCGGCACTTTCCGTGGGGTCGCCCCCCCTGGACGTTATCCAGCATCCTGCCCTATGGAGCTCGGACTTTCCTCAGATCATACGACCCGCGGTCACCCGAGACAGTTATCCATCGACTCGCTCCTGACGGATGAGCGAAACTTAGTTTACCATATCAAAACGTTTCTGTCAAAGGGAGATTATTCCCAGTGGTCCGGTTCCCGTCCTGCTGGGGCGCGACGGGAACCGCGAACCGAATTTAAGCATAATACAAAATCCGGCCGCAACTTTCGCAGAAAAGCAAGGTATCCTCCGCCCGCTTCACGTTTTGGAGCATCGATTCGGAGAGGCTGATATGGCAGGCGCCGCAGCTGTTGCTTTTCACCTTGGCCATGCCGATTCCGTGATGGGATTTGGCGATCCGGCGGTACCGCTCCAGCCAATCCTTGGGCAGCTTCGCCGCGACCTGTTCAGCCTCTTCGGTCAGGTCCTGCTCCTCGATGGTCACTTCCAGGAGCTGTCGGGCATGTTCCTGCTTGAGCTGCTCCAAAACGCCTACGGTTTCATCGCGGATCGCTGTCAATTGACTCAATTTGGCGGAGAGTTGTTCTTCCCCTTCCATCAGTTGCAGGAGGTCATCCTCCAAGGCCGCCCGTTTCTTGGCATACTCGGCCGCTTTTTGCTGCAGCTGCTCCAGTTCCCGGGCGCTGGATACGCCGCCTCCATACAGCTTCCGTTCTTCGGCCGCCAGATGCTCCTGGCAAGTCTTGAGTTCCAGTTCCAGGCGGCGCTGGTTGGTCTGTAGTCGCTGTCTTTCGGCCTCGGACTCCTTCAGCAATTGGTCGCTGTTCTGCCAAGCCTTCTGGCGTTCCTTCAATTCCGGATCCTCGGCAATGCGCAGCCGCAGTTTCTGAAGGGCCAGCAACCGGCCCTCGATCTCTTGCAGCCGGTATAAATGGGGTAAATTAACCATTTTAACTCCTATCGCTGCTCATAATTTAGCGGTACGGTCTTCCCACTTCAAACTCCAGATCAAACATGATTTTCGCGCATTCAGAGCGTGTGATAAGGTTCTTCCCGGATCGCGCGGCTGAGGAGTAATTGGGGACCGTCCGCTTCACTCCAGAGCTTGCTGAAATGACCCAGCAACCAATCGCCGAAGATCCGTTCGGTTGCCCAGTGGCCGGCGTCCAATAATGCCAACCCGTGTTCCTGCGCGGTAAGAAAGTCGTGATAACCCAAATCTCCGCTCAAATAGAGATCGGCCCGGCTCTGCAGCGCCATCTTGAGTAAACTGCCGCCGCTGCCGGTGCAGAGGGCTACCCGTCGAATTTTTCGTTCAGGATCGCCGCATATTCTCATTCCGGTAGGTTGCAGCTGTTCCTGGACTTTCCGGCTGAAATCTCCCAGCGTCAACGGTTCCGGCAGCCGGCCGATCCGTCCCAAGCCGGCCTTCGGCTGCGTCACTAGAGGGACGACATCAATGGCCGGTTCCTCATAGGGATGGTGGCTGCGAATCGCCGCCAAAATCCGGGGCAGATCCGCCCGGGCCGCGACCATCTCCAGGCGGATCTCCGGGACATCGGTCTGCTGCTCCGGCTGGCCGATCCAGGGATGCGCCGAAGCCCCGGGCCTGAACGACCCGCTGCCCTGCACCTGGAAGGCGCACTCCTGATAATCGCCCATCCGGCCGGCCCCGGCCTCCGCCATGGCCCGGCGGATTGCCCGCGCGTGCTCGGCGGGGACGAAAACCGTGACTTTGCAAGTACTATCGGAACCGGCGCCCACCAGCGGGACGAGGGATTCTAGACCCAACCGTTCCGCCAGATACTGGTTTAAGCCATCTTCCGCTTTATCGGCATTGGTATGAACCGCAATAAAAAAGAGATTTGCCTTCAACAAACGTTCCAGGCTTGCGCCGAGCGGCGTGTCCAGGTCGAGACGGGCCAGGGGTTTAAAGATCAGCGGATGATGAGTAATAAAGCCATCCACCTGTAAGGAGATGCCCTCTTCGATGACCTCCGGCCGCAAATCCAGCGCCACGAGGATCCGGCGCGCCGGTTGCTGAGTCCGGCCCACCTGCAAGCCCACCTGATCCCAAGATTCGGCCAAATCCCAAGGCGCGACCCGGTTCACGGCTTCCAGGATCTGCTTCACCGTAAGCATCGAACAACCTCCTTTTCCGCAACTCGTTGATCCATAATATTCGGGTCCCGGGGTTGATTTCCTCCTATTTGAGGAGCAACAAATTCGGCGGATGAGTCCTTTTAAAAGCCATGTGATAAAGTCCTCAAATTCGGAAATCACTCTTTCATAAGGATTAAAAATGACTTTATCACTTGCTTTTCCGAGCTTTTGTGAACACCCCGACCTTCGTATCACAACGCTTTTAAACGAGCTTTTCTACGGCTTAAGATTGGCTTCAGAAAACAGAAAAAGTGGGTCTCCCCACTTTGTTTCGTGATAAATATGGTGGGCCCACTTGGGTTCGAACCAAGGACCGATCGGTTATGAGCCGACTGCTCTGCCGCTGAGCTATGGGCCCGCAAATGTAGCAAAAAATATTATACACCGAATCGGCAGAAACATCAAGATCTGATTTCAATCCAAGAAATCTTTCAGCTTTTTGCTACGGCTGGGGTGACGCAATTTGCGCAAAGCCTTGGCCTCAATCTGACGAATCCGTTCCCGGGTGACATTGAAGATCTGGCCGACTTCCTCTAAGGTCCTGGCCCGTCCGTCATCCAGACCGAACCGCAGCCGCAGTACTTTTTCTTCCCGGGGCGTCAGCGTATTTAAGACATCTTCCAGCTGTTCTTTCAGCAGGCGAAAGGAAGCAGCCTCCGCCGGAGCGGGAGCATCCTGATCCTCGATGAAGTCGCCGAGATGGCTGTCTTCCTCTTCGCCAATGGGTGTTTCCAGGGAGACCGGTTCCTGGGCGATCTTGATAATCTCACGGACCCGTTCCGGGCTCATCTCCATCTCTTCGGCGATCTCCTCCGCGCTGGGCTCGCGGCCGAGCGCTTGCAACAACTGCCGGGAGACCCGGATCAATTTATTGATCGTCTCCACCATGTGCACGGGAATCCGGATGGTACGGGCCTGATCGGCGATGGCCCGGGTGATCGCCTGGCGGATCCACCATGTGGCGTAGGTGCTGAATTTATAGCCTTTTCGATAGTCAAATTTCTCGACGGCTTTGATTAAACCGAGATTGCCTTCCTGAATCAAGTCTAAAAAGAGCATCCCCCGACCGACATAACGTTTGGCAATGCTGACCACCAAGCGCAGATTGGCCTCAGCCAATCGCCGTTTGGCGTTTTCGTCGCCCGATTCCACTTTGCGGGCTAACTCGATCTCTTCGTTGGCGTTGAGTAAAGGAACACGGCCAATCTCTTTCAGATACATCCGCACCGGATCATCGAGCGCGATTCCTTCCGGAATCGTTAAGTCGATCTCGACCTCTTCCTCGCTATCCGGTTGGAAACCGTCCGGATCTTCGATCGGCTCTTCACTGGTGTCGGGTATGATCTCAATGCCGTGGGTAGCCAAGGCTTCATAAATTTCGTCGATCTGATCCGAATTCAGCTCTACCTGCTCCAAGGCATCCATGATTTCATGATACGAGAGGGCCCCTTTTCGCTTGCCTTTTGCAATCAACTCTTTTATGCCTTCGATATTTGGCAAGGTTTTTTCTTTACCCAACGTGTTTTTACCATCCTTCCCGGGGGGTAGACGCTCGATTTTTCGAGGTATACGAATATTTGCTCTTAATTATAATTCTGCAGAGAAACTTGGATATTCCTTCTTCAGTTTCCGGTTTAATTCGGTGAACTCCAACAGTTTTGCCTTTAGATCGGCTTCGGATAACTGAAGCCCCGAATCATCTTTTCCCGTGGCGATCTGTTCGGTCAACTTTTGAATCCTTGCTTTAAGGCGCAACATATCCAAGCGATTCAATATTCCTGCCAAATCACCGGTGCCTGATTTAAATTGTTGTTCCGCCAGCAGCGTCGAAGCCAATTCGCGTATGGGACCGGTAAGTTCATCCAATATTTGATGATTCTCCGGCGCCGGCTCAGTATCTTGCAGCGCTCCGAAAAAGTCCCGCCAAACCGCAAATTGGAAATCTTCCGCTTTCAATTCTTCTTTAATTCGCGCAAATTTATCATATTCCTGCAAAGCGATTTGCAAAAGTTCCTTTTCCGCCTCAAAAATAGCCGCTTGGATAGGGGATAATTCGGCATTCCTTATTATGCCAACACTTAGGCCATTTTTTTCAGTTGTCATTTTAGTATAACTAGGAATCAATTTATTATCCAGTACCGGAGATTTTTTCCTGTTTTTTGCAAGCCAGTCGTCAACCTCCGCGAATACCGCATTTTCGGAAACTCCGATTTCCCGGGCCAACTGACGGATATAAAACTCCCGCGCCACGGAACTTTCGATCTCGCCCAATTCCGGCAGGACCGCTTGAACTGCTCCAAGCTTCCCTTCGGAAGAATTAAGATCGTATTTTCGCAACGCTTGCTCAATCTTAAATTCGATTAACCCGGGGGCCTGAGCCAATTGTTCCCGAAAGGCCTTTTCGCCGGCTTTCTTCAGAAAGGAATCCGGATCCTCGCCGGCAGGCAACCGTAGTATTTTGACTGTCAACCCCGCTTCCCGCAGCAATCCCATTCCGCGCAACGTGGCGTTTTGTCCCGCGGTGTCGGCATCATATGCCAAGATCACCTCAGAACCGTAACGTTTGATCAATTTGACCTGATCCTGGGTAAGCGCGGTTCCCAATGAAGCGATGGCCTGTTGAAAACCACCCTGATGCGCCTGAACGACATCCATATACCCTTCCATGATAATCGCCTGGTTTTGGCGGCGGATCGTTTCCTTGGCAAGTTGTAGTCCATACAGGAAACGCCCTTTATGAAAGAGAGCGGTCTCCGGCGAATTCAAGTATTTCGGTTCGCCCTGATCCAGTACGCGGCCGCCGAAACCGACGACGTTGCCCTGGGGATCACAGATAGGGAAAATGATTCGGTCCCGAAAACGGTCGTAATAACCGTTTTCACCGAAGCTGACCAAACCCAATGTCGAGGCCTTCTCCAGCGGTACGTTTTTTTTGCGCAGCGTCTCCGTGAGGTGGTGCCAGCCCGGGGGGGCATAGCCTAGTGAAAACTTCCGCCAAATCTCCGGGTCAATACCGCGCCTCTCCAAATACTCCCTGCCCCGTTTCCCCTGTTCCGTCCTGGATAAACAATAATGAAAGTAAGATGCTGCCAGTTGATTTATTTTTAATAACTCATTCTTATTTTGGTCCGCCTGGTGGTCGTTGGACTCGGGCCAGGCGATTCCCGCCCGTTCCGCCAACTTGCGTGCCGCTTCCATAAATTCCAGATTCTCACGTTTCATAATGAAGCTGAAAACGTCGCCACCGGCACTGCAGCCGAAACAATAAAAGAACTGTTTCTCGGGGTTTACGTTGAACGAACCGGTTTTCTCGGAATGGAACGGGCATAAGCCAACCCACGAACGACCGGCTTTTCTCAAACTGACATACTCGGAGATGACCGAGACGATATCATTTTTCTCTTTAATCTCTTGAATCAGCTCCTGCTGTCGTAAACGGTCCAAGTTATCACCTGTCAAATTCCATGATATACATATTTTCTTCGTCCGGGTAAACAGTTCCTGCTTTTTTCAATCAGACATTATGGATCAACAGTAAATAATATCAGTATCGGAATTCTTTTATACATAGTTCAATAGCCCGAACCCGTTCTTGCCACGTTCACCGGTCTACCGGCGTGAACTGGAATTTGCAATTTCATCAGAAAAAAAGAAAACGCCTCAAGGCGCTTCTTTTATACCGGCGGGAGTGAAGGTAATCGTGATCGGGATTCCGTATTTACCGATTGGGCCTACGTCCTGGCCGTTGAATGTCAAGCGTACGCCTGCGGGATTTCCTAGTTTGATGACCATCGTGTTTTGGGCGGTCCAAGTCTGTTTCGGATCGGCGGAAGTGAAAGTCTTCCCATTTTTCGTGAGCGGCTGCGTTCCATCAGCATCGATGCCGACCCAAACTTTATCGGTAAATTCAGCCTCAATTCGAATGGGAGCATCCACCGTCGTAGCAGGGTCCGCAACGGACGGCGCGGGAGACTCACCCGGAGTCGGCGTCGGTGTAACTTGGACCGGAGCTTGCTTTGGAGCAGACGCCGCTTTTTGAGGAACCGACGACGCGATTTTGACGGGCGGTTTACTCCGGAATAGCGGCATCAAAAGAATGAAAGCTGCGACTCCGACCAAAGCGATTCCTACTCCCCAGTAAACCCCTTTCAATCCAACCGGTTTCGGCTGGGTCTTGGCAACCGTCTCCACCGGTTTTACTACAGGCTTTTCAGAGATCGTCTGGGGAGTTGCGGCCCGTTCCGAGCCGGGATTCTTTAATTCGTTATATTTTCGTAAAACCGCTTCGGCATCGAGCCCAACCGCATTGGCATAATTGGCCAAAAATCCTTTACGGTACACTTCACCGGGGATCATCTCCAGATCGCCTTGTTCGATCCCTTCCAGGTAACGCAATCGAATCTTGGTCGATTCCTGAATATCCCGCAAGGAAATATTCTTTTTCTCCCTGGCCTGTCGGAGGTAATCTCCAAGTTCTTTCAATTTAGCCACCTCCAATATTCTATATGGTTCGAGCTAACTCTCCAGGTTCCTGCTGTAAAATTTTTGTTAGGGTCCGGATGCCCGTTTGCGAAGTTCTTCCAATTGCCTGCCGGTAATCATGACTTCCCTGGGTTTGCTCCCTTCGTACGGGCCAATCATCCCCTTGGCTTCCATCATGTCGACTAACCGGGCGGCCCGGGTATATCCCACCCGCAGCTTGCGCTGGAGAACAGATGCCGAAGCTTGACCATGCTCAATTACGACCCGAACTGCTTCCCAAAACAGATCGTCCTCTTCATCCTTCATGACCTCGTCTTGAGATTCGGGCACATTGACGTATTGTTCCTGATAGTTGGGTTCGCCCTGTTCTTTCCAGTGTTTGATGATGAGCTCAATCTCTTTCTCAACGACCAGGGCACCTTGAATCCGATTGGGTTTCATCGCCCCCACCGGAGCAAATAACATATCACCCCGACCTAACAGTCGTTCCGCCCCCACCGTGTCCAAGATGGTCCGCGAATCGATCTGCGATTTGACAGCGAAGGCGATTCGCGAAGGGACATTGGCCTTGATGAGACCGGTTATCACATCGACTGACGGGCGTTGCGTGGCGATAACCAGATGAATACCGGTTGCCCGGGCCATCTGCGCCAGACGACAAATCGCATCTTCCACCTCAGCCGGGGCTATCATCATCAAATCGGCCAGCTCATCGATAACCACCAATATGTAAGGCAGCCGTTCCTCCTCGGGCACCATCTCATTGTACTTGTCGATCTCCCGTACCCGGGCCTCCGCGAAAGTCTTATAACGTTTTTCCATCTCATCGACGACCAGCTTTAAGACGCCGGCCGCTTTTTTGGCCTCAGTAACGACCGGAGCCATGAGATGGGGGATTCCGTTGTACATCGAAAGCTCGACCATTTTGGGATCGATCATAATCAACTTAACCTCATTGGGAAAAGCCTTAAACAGTACACTCATGATTAAGGTGTTGATACAGACGCTTTTTCCCGAACCAGTGGAACCAGCCACCAATAAGTGGGGCATCTTGCGAAGATCGGCGATGGCAACCTCGCCGCCGATATCCAACCCCAGGGCCACGCTGAGTTTGCCGGAGTTCCAAAAGGCTTTGGATTCCAAAGTATCCCGGAACGTTACGATCTGCGTCTCCTGGTTGGGAACCTCGATGCCGATCGCAGCCTTACCGGGGATCGGTGCTTCCAGGCGCAAACCTTTGGCCGCTAAAGCCAACGCCAGATCATCGGCTAAATTCACAATGCGACTGACCTTTACTCCCGGCGCAGGGTGCAGATCATAACGGGTAATCACCGGCCCGCAATGAACATCAATGACTTGGGCCTGAACCCCAAAATGGGCCAAAGTCTCTTCCAACTGGCGCGACTGTTCGGTACTGCGCGTACTCTTGCGAGGCGGACTGGCGGGGCCAAGTAAATTGGGATCCGGTAATACGTACTTCCCGTTACCCGGCTGCCGTACCGGAATAACCGCTTCTTTGGCAGGCCGTTCATCTCTCAGAGGCTCGGCCGCAGTCTCGCGCTGTTTCTTCTGTTCTTTTTTCTGTTCTTTCTCCTTTAACATTCCTTGGAGGGTGTTCAGGATCGAACTTTGACCCCGCTGATTCTCGGCAGGGGCACTCTCGCGGCCCGCAGCAACCGCCACTTCACTCACTGCAGCCGAACTCTCCGGATTGAACGAAGCCTTCGCTTCCTGATGTTGCGCGGCGATCGTTTCACCTGCCGGAGGCACGGAAGGCTTGGAGAAACGGGCGGCCCATCCGGCAATCACCTGGACGAGCGGGCGGTTCAAGGACAGGATTACCGCCACTGTCAACCAGATAAACAAAAACACGACACTCCCGAATTTACCGAACCAACTGTTCAGAGAAAACGCCAGCAGATGCCCGATCACTCCCCCGCCCCGGTAAGCCTGGTCCCATTGATTTCCCGTCAAAGGTACCCCGCTGCACAAATGCATGACCGTAATGGCCCAAAAGAATAAAAGCACCAAGGCCGTAAGGTTTCGGGCTAAACGCCGGTGTTGGCGCCTGGTCAATAATGTCCAGCCAATGACTGCGGCAATCACCACTGGAAAAATCGCGCCGCGTTCGCCAAAAACGAAATGAAGCGCACTCCGTAAAATTTCGCCGATTCCGCCGATAAAACCGGCTCCTTCCATGGAGATCGCTAACAGCGATAGCAACGAAACACCGATCAACAATACCCCGGCGATCTCCATCCGCTGTTCCGAAAAACGTTCGTCCCGAGCCAATTCCGTATGACTTTCCGAAGGTTTCTTTCCCCGGGCCATTATTGTTCCCCCTCCTCAAGCACCACGGAAACAACATTGGCGGAATGAGCAGCCACCCGTTCCAGGTTACTTAAAATCTCAACATACACGACTCCCGAACCCGGCCAACACTTTCCTTGGTTCAAGCGGTGAATATGATTTTGGCGCAATTCCTCTTCCAGCTTATTAATGCTTTCTTCGCGATGTTCGATCTGTTTGGCCAATTCCAGATTGTTTTCCCGTAAAGCCTGCGTCGTTTTGGTATAAAAATCAATCGCTTTGCCGAAGAACAGTTCAATTTCATTCAACGCCAATTCCGAAAATGGCAATTGTTCCTGGTATTTCTTCTCCGCCAGGTGGGCGATGTTATTGGCGTGATCGCCGACCCGCTCGATGTCGCTGACCGCATGAAGCAGCCCGGCCAGACGGTGGGATTGAACCTCGGTCAATGAATTTTGGGATAACAACGCCGAAAGGTAAAAGGTAATCTGTTCTTGAAGATCATCAACCAGCGCCTCATTGCGATATACCCCGTCCAACAGATGTACCTGGCCCTTGAAAAAAGCGAGCCGAACCGCTTTTAACATTTCAATGGTAGTTGCGGCCATCTGGTTAATCTCATGACTGGCCAAAATCAAAGCCAGGGCCGGACTTTGCAATGCGCGCCGGTCCAGGAAGGTTTTCCCGCCGTTGGCGGTGGTCTTGACCTGCTCCGCGAAGAGCGAAAAACCGAATTTGGAAGCGAGCAGGGTGACCGGGAACCAGATCAAAATGATGCTTATATTAAAGAAAGAATTTGCCAGGGCTAACTGCCAAACGTTAAACCATTGCGAAGTCGAGTTCCCCAAGGGAGTACTCCACTGAAAAACCGCTAATTCAAATTGATGAATCCAGACGCCTATCTCCCGGCTCATCGTATCGACAAGCAACAACATCAGCGGTAGGGCCAGCAGCCAAGCCACTCCGGTGGTCAGATTAAACGAGAAATGCATCCAATTGGCTTTTTTGGCGGTGGGAACCCGGTCGAGTCCAACCAGCATATTGATAATGGTGGTTCCGACATTGGCGCCGATAATGATGGCGATGGCGCCGCTCAAAAAGGCCGCATCGGTTAAACCCAAATTGATGCCGACAGCCGCTTGGGCAAAAACCACCATCGCATTGCAATTGCGCAACAGGATCGAAACACACAGTCCCAGTAAAAAACCGAGCCAAGGCTGATGAAAGATCCCTGTCAGCATCGCCAAAGTGGTTGATTCAGTGGCCAATAATACGAAAGCCTGGTGCAAGGCGATGAAACCCAAATACATCATGCCTAAATTAAAAAGGACTTGGCCGATGTAATGTAAATTCCGTTTCTTGATATAAAAATTGAGGATGAAACCGAAAAATAAAATCAAAAAAGCCCAGGCACCCAGGTTTAAAGCCATTAGATGAGCGTTAACCGTCATCCCCAGATTGACGCCGAGCATAATCCAGAGCGCCGGCAGCAGTCCCAACAATCCCGCATTCACCATGCTGGAGATAACTCCAAAGGTCAAAACGTTGCTTTGAAGCGCGGCGGCCATGCCGATGCCCGTAAAGATGCTGGCGTGAGGCTCCCGGGATTGTTTCTCAAGAATTGAGCGGATCCGCTCCCCTGCCAGCTTTTGAATGCCGTCACCGAATCGGGACACCGCATTCAGAAATATGGCCAATCCGCCGCATAAAATGAGCAGTCCTTCAATGGAAGCAGGCAAAGACGATCTTCCTCCTAGATGTTCTGATATATTATGATGGTTGACAAATCAGTTCTTGAAGCTTTTGGAAAATATCCTTAGTAATATTTCTCGGAACCGGCGTTATTTCCTGCCATTCATCGGAAATAGTTGACCGGAGGCCTCCCTACAGTATAACGTAATTTATCAAAAATAAAAACCCCCTGCTCGGGGGTTCAAAAAATTGACATTATAGTTCCAGGTTGCCATTCGGGGTTTAAGAAATCCTGAGGGTCGGTACTGATGACCCGAGTAATCCGGCCCTGACCTGCGGATAATGGCTGAACCATCAGACTCACCGCGCCTTTTTTCACCTCTACCGGCTCACACGGAGAATTTTCCCCACTATCATCCTCAAAGATAAGCTCCGGAGGTATGACCGTATATAATAGCATTATTGTTTCAACCTCCGTTTGGGATCATCTTTTTTAAGCTCGATCAATTCCTCCAGCTTCTTGAGGGCTTGACTGATGCCGCCGGCCTCATTAATCAGGCCGGCACCGACCGCGTCTCTGCCCACCAACACTGTTCCGATGTCCCGGACCAAATCTCCGGTGCGGAACATCAATTCCCTGAACTTTTCCTCGGAGACTGTCGAATGGTTGGTCACAAACTTAATAATCCGGTCCTGCATTTTTTCGAGGTACTCGTAAGTCTGGGGGACGCCGATTAACATTCCGGTCAGCCGCAGCGGGTGAATGGTCATGGTCGCCGTTTCGGCGATGAAACTGTAATCGGTGGAAACGGCGATCGGAACGCCGATCGAATGCCCGCCGCCCAAAACCAAGGAGACCGTCGCTTTGGTGAGACTTTCCAGCATTTCGGCGATGGCCAAGCCGGCCTCGACATCGCCGCCGACCGTATTTAAGATGACCAACAACCCTTTAATATTCGGGTTTTGTTCGATGGCCACCAACTGCGGGATGATATGCTCATATTTGGTAGTTTTATTTTTAGGGGGTAAAATCATGTGGCCTTCGATCTGCCCCACAATAATTAAGGTATGGATATGAGTCTCCGCCGGTGCCGGGGTATTCAGTTGACCGAGGGCTTTCAGATTTTGCAAGCTGACTCGTTGCTTGCGCGGGCTCTGCCGGACCGGTTCTTCCAGCGGATTTTCCTGCTCGGGGTCGGGGGATTCTCCGGTATATCGCTCATCTTCCAACTTGTTGACCTCCTCTTTTGCTGTTAGTATTCCTTGGCAATAGGAAATCATTCGAGGTTCAACAAGTTATCCGAAGTTTCTCACCGTTTTACCGCCATTGAAACATAAAAAAAGAGCCGTTTTAGATAACAGCTCGTTTGCTTGCGATTGGAGCGGAAAACGGGATTCGAACCCGCGACCCTCGCCTTGGCAAGGCGATGCTCTACCACTGAGCTACTTCCGCATCATAAATTTTTATTATAAAAGTGGTGCCGAAGACCGGAATCGAACCGGTACGGTCTTTAGGACCGAGGGATTTTAAGTCCCTTGCGTCTGCCAGTTCCGCCACTTCGGCAAGTAAACTTTTTTGGAGGCGGCACCCAGATTTGAACTGGGGAATAAAGGTTTTGCAGACCTCTGCCTTACCACTTGGCTATGCCGCCGGTAACACCTACATACCGAGTAAATTAGACCCTCATAGAGGGCCCATCTATATAAAAAAACCATACTCTTCAATTTGGAGCGGAAAACGGGATTCGAACCCGCGACCCTCGCCTTGGCAAGGCGATGCTCTACCACTGAGCTACTTCCGCATCTTACTATCTTCCATGCAACATTCATGGTGCCACGAGCCGGAATCGAACCAGCGACACGAGGATTTTCAGTCCTCTGCTCTACCAACTGAGCTATCGTGGCAGCTGGTACTTAGATATTTTAATCCACTTTATACATCTTGTCAAGATTTATTTTGGCGGAGCCGACGGGACTCGAACCCGCGATCTCCAACGTGACAGGCTGGCATGTTAGCCGACTACACCACGGCTCCGCAAAAATGGTGGGCGAAGTAGGATTCGAACCTACGACCCCCTGCTTGTAAGGCAGGTGCTCTCACCAGCTGAGCTATTCGCCCGTGCTCCCTTGAGCGCATTACATAGTATACCGGATTTTCGACGGTCTGTAAATAGGTAATTTCAGATTTTTATGAAAAAATATAAGCTAAATGGCACAATATTTCCCTTGACAAACATCAGGCCCAATGATGAAGCCAAGAAACCTCTTCGACCTGTGCCTCACCCAGTTGAGTACGGCTAAAGACTCCGTGATAATCGGAACCGCCGGTGACGACCAACCGGTAGCGTTTAGCCATTTCCAGATAGAACCGGACCATCTCCGGAGTATGGGAAGGATAAAATACCTCAATCCCACGGAGACCGCCATCCACCAGGCGCTTGATCAGCTCATCATTGCCCATCCGCCCGGGATGGGCAAGCACCGCCAAACCCCCGCATTCATTGATCAGCTCGATCGCTTCCAGGGTGCCGATCTCCTGATGGGGAACATAAGCCAGTCCGTCGTGGCCCAGATAGTATTCAAAGGCATTTTGACGGTGTTCCGGTGCGATCTGGCCCGCCGCCTCCAGTGCCTTATAGATGTGAGTTCTGCCCACGAATTTGCTGGTAGTCTGAGCTTTGACTCTTTCCCAGGCTAACGGTACTCCTTTCCGGTTCAACTCGGCTACGATTTGCCGCGCCCGGTCGTTCCGGGCCGCCAGCACCCGCTCCAGCTTATTCTCCAGCTGCGGCTGATGAAGGGCAAAACCGTACCCCAGAATATGAACCTCATCATCCCCCCAATCGGTGGTCAACTCAACTCCCGTGATGAACCGCAGACCCCGTTTTTCCGCTTCACGCGCGCCGTCGGGCAACCCGGCAATGGTGTCGTGATCGGTGATGGCGATGCCTGACAGCCGTTTCACCAGGGCTTTGGCGACCAGTTCCTCCGGCCTGTAGGTTCCATCGGAGAAAGTCGAATGGATGTGTAGATCATATCCCATGGTTGCTCCGTTTCCTTCCCTGCATTACAAAACAAAAAATTCTGCGAATTTGCATATAAAACTTCGCAACCCGAATCTTCGCTCAAGATCGGGTTGCGAAACAATCAAATGTATGAGGCGAATTCCAGATAACTGCAAAGGGCGGAACTGGTCCTCCCGGCATCTCCTCACCGCCGCTTGGCCTTGATTCCCTTCGAAGCCAAGACAGCCAAAGCGCGGTCCGCGTCGGGCTCGTTTTCCAAGGCCAGCCGGAGCGTGCCGCCATCACCTTCCCGCACTCTCAGGATCTCGATGTCCTTGATATTCAGACCTACATCGGCCAAATCCTGCAGGACTTCGTGGATCGCACCCGGGCGGTCCTCAATGGTGACCACCAATTCATGCAATAATGTTAAAAAACCTTTATTCTTCGCCGGAATCTGCAAGCGCACGTCCCGGGCCTGCCGGAGAAAATCCGTCAACCCGGCAGGGTCATCCTCCGCGATGAATTGTCGCGCCGCTGCCAATTCACGCTGGAAAGAATCCAGCGCCAGCAAGACCATTTGCTTATTGCCCGCGATAATCCCTTCCCAAAGCGTGGGTGAGCCTGTCGCCACCCGAGTGGTATCCCGGAACCCGCCGGCCGCCAGATTGAGAGTTCCCGGTCTGGCCTCTTCCTCGGTACCGGCGGTCTTTGCCAGCACTGCGGCGATCAAATGGGGCAAATGGGATACCATGCCTACGATCCGGTCATGATCGGCCGCACCCAGGGTCAACAGGTGCGCGCCGGTCGTCGCCAGAACTTTGCCGACCCGCTCCCGGATTTCCGCCGGGGTCCGGGGATGCTCCACCAGAATATAAGCGGCATTCTGAAAAAGGAACGGATCGGCCGCGGCGATCCCCTGTTGCTCCGAACCGGTCATGGGATGTCCGGGCACAAAATAGCAAGCATCGGGGAGAAAAGGGGAAACTTGATCGACAACCATCTGTTTGATGCTGCCCAAGTCGGAAAAGATGACGCCGGGCTTCACCAGCGGCAAGCAACTGCGGATGGTCTCGGCGATCCATCCCACCGGAGTGGCCACGAAGACCAGATCGGCCCCGGCTACAGTCTCCTGGAGACTGTCGGTCAATCGGCTAATGGCCCCGATTTTAAACGCTTCCGCCTGCGCCCGGCGGTCGCTGTCCCAGCCGCTGACCCGAAAGCCCGAGCGCGCCAGAGACAGGCCCAGCGAGCCTCCCATCAGTCCCAACCCCACGATGGCGATGTTCATATCGATAACGGTATTCATTTACAGCTGCCGCCCGATCGCCTCGGCAACCGGCCGAACCTGCGCGATCAGGTCTTCAAAATTCTCAAACGTCAATGATTGCGGGCCGTCCGATAATGCATTTTCGGGATCGGGATGTACCTCGATCAATAACCCATCCGCTCCGGCGGCGATGGCGGCGCGGCTTAACGGAGTGACCAGCGGACGTTTGCCAGTCCCATGGCTGGGATCGGCGATGATCGGCAGATGGCTCAGTTGCTTCACCAGGGGAATGGCGCTGAGATCCAAAGTATTCCGGGTGGCGGTCTCATAGGTCCGGATCCCCCGCTCGCAAAGAACGACTTGATAATTGCCCTCGCTCAGGATATACTCGGCGGCCATCAGCCATTCCTCGATGGTGGCAGCCAGGCCCCGTTTGAGAATGACCGGCTTGCCCGCTTTGCCGACTTCCTTCAACAGCGTGAAGTTTTGCATATTGCGCGCCCCGATCTGAAGCATATCGGCGTAATCGGCGATCAATTCCACGTCCATGGGGTTAGTCACTTCCGTGACAAAGGGGATCTCCACCGCCTGGCTTACATTCTTCAAGATCTTCAGGCCTTCCTTCTCCAACCCTTGAAAGGCATAGGGAGAGGTGCGCGGTTTAAAAGCCCCGCCCCGCAGCATGGAGGCGCCGGCCGCTTTCACCGCTTGGGCTGTCTTGAATAATTGATCCTCATTTTCCACCGCGCACGGCCCGGCAATCAGCACTGCCTGGTTGCCGCCGAACTCGACCCCGCCGGCCTTGACGATGCTGGTGGTCTTAAACTCCAGGCTGGCTAGTTTGAACGGTTTGAGAATGGGTACAACCTTCTCGACCCCATCCATGGCCTCGATCGACTCCATCAGGCCCGGCTTCTTTGGCCCGATGGCGCCGATGATGGTCCGCTCCACCCCTTGCGAGAGATGGATCCCCAGTCCGCACTGGTCAAGTCGCTCCTTGACGCGATCGATCTGGGGAGCAGTGGCTTTCTCTTTCATTACAATGATCATGAAACTGTCCCTCCTACCATCCTACTTTTTCCGCCGCATTCCCAAATCATGCCGGCGGATTTTTCAAAAGAATTGCCCGAATCGTAAAATAATCTTTGGCCACAATATATTGACCGGTGCATCCCCACCGTTCACCCTATATCGTGGCCAAAGAGTGAATTTCCCCGTCTTTCGGCAATTCTTTCGATTGAGATTATTATAGCAACAGAGCAAATCTTTGTAAATAAACAACCGGTTAACTGGGAACGTTTTGTAAGCGGACGTCAGTTGACCATCCGCGCCGCTCCCGCCGGGCAAGTCCATTTAACGGCACCGTCCGTAGTCATACCCGTCCGAACTTTCTGGAGGATGCGTCCCGCCAAACGATCCGGTTCCAAACGGAATGTTCAGTCACTGAAACGAAATACTCCGTAACCAAGCGTGAATGCCCAGGAACTGTGCGTTTCCGCCCGGTAACGTCGCATGGTCCCGCAGTTACCGTGTGACCTCGCGCGGTAACCGTGTCATCTTGCACAGTTACTGTGCAACCTTGCCCGGCAACTGTGCAACTTCCCTCAGCAACACCGTAACCCTGCGCAGCGATTATGAATGCATGCAGAACAACCGGGAGCATTTGCCGGATGGCTGTTGGACAATGGTTGACTCCGCGTGGCGAATAAGTCGGGTCTCATCCGATACAGTAGATGGTTACAAAGTATGGGTTGCCTCGTGGAGAACGGGGAACGATGGGGAAGAGCGGGTCATGCGGAGTGCAACGAATCCTTTTGACAGCGCCATCAAAAATGGGTACAATAGCGGTACGATTGTCAAAAATTTCTCACAGGGAAGTAACCGCTCATGCCGAAAACCCAACCCATCTTCGCTGCGACCTACCACGAAACGGAACCCCGCCCGCTTCAGGAATATCTGAAGGAAAGCGCCGGTCTGTCGGCGCGGAGCCTGCGCAAGTATTTCTTTAAAGGATTGATTCTGCTGAATGGCAGAAAGGCGCATTCACAGGCCGCGCTGCGCCCGGGAGACCGCGTCGCGGTGTTCCCGTTGCCCGAGGAGATTGGCTCTCTAATCCCGGAACCGCTGCCGCTTGAGGTGGTGTACGAGAATGACGACCTGCTGATCGTCAATAAACCGGCGCAGCTGACCGTCCATCCGGTGAAGGGGATCACCGCCGGAACGCTCGCCAATCGGGTCGCTTATTATTTCCTTTCCCGCGGCATCCATAGCAAGGTGCGGCCGGTCCACCGCCTGGATCACGGCACCTCGGGCCTGGTGATCTTCGCCAAGAGCGCCCCGAGCCAGGCCATCCTGACCCAGGCCCTCGCCAACCACGCCATTGGTCGAACTTATTACGCGGTCGTCCACGGGAGACCCCAGTCCGATTCCGGCCTGATCGACCACCCTATCGGCGTCCGAAACGGCCGGCGCATGGTGCTGCCCGACGGCCAGCCGGCCAAAACCCATTATCGGACCCTGGAGAGATTTCAAGACGCCGCCCTGCTCGAATTGGAGCTGGAGACCGGCCGCACCCATCAGATCCGGGTCCACCTACGGGAGCTTGGCCATCCGCTGCTGGGGGATCCGCGCTACGGCATCCCGACTTCCTTGATCAAACGGCCGGCCTTGCACGCCGGAAAGATCAGCTTTGCCGGGACCGGCCTCGCCATCCCCGAGCAACGGGCGGTTTGGCCCGCCGATTTTGAAAGGCTGCTGATGGCCTTGCGAATGGGGAGCGAGAGATCCCCTGATCAGAAATGCCGATAAAAAAAGGGGCTGTTGCAAAATGAACATACAAGTTCATTTCCAACAGCCCCTTTTTTTGCTTACAAAGAAATTGCGGGCTCCCAGAGCCCGCAAAAGCTGTATAATTGAATTGTGACAAACAAATTATACAACAAAAATTATAACGGTTTCGATGGATATTATCAACTAATACTTCC